>CAZEXO010000190.1:2173-7645 GCA_964516545.1 uncultured Melioribacteraceae bacterium | reverse complement strand
TGTAAAGCCAAAGAGAGCGGCATTTACATAACCTGCTGAAATTAATGGATCAATAAATTTTGTTATTTTTATAACAAACAGTAGAATTGGATAGAGAGGTGGTTGTGCAATGTAATATAGACCATTGTAAAGTGTAAAACCGTTACCTTCGGCCAGACTTCTTGCAGTTGAAATATAGGAAACTGAGTCAGGTGTTAAACCTACGCCGTGAAGATTTGTAAGGAATAAAATGACGCCTGCTCCTAAAAGTCCTAATATCCCGAGCGATATTTTTTTTAATAGATTTCTGTGTTTTTGTTGAAGGACGAAATTGATCAATAATTAATCATCTCATTTATTTTGTTTAGTAAAAATTCTAACTACCAATGTATCCATGCATACTCTGGTTATTATTTTATATTTTTTTAACACTTTTCCAGATCGTAATTTCTCAATCATGAACACCCAAAAGATACTTAACTTATTCAGAGTTGTCTCTATTTTTTACTGTGTTTTCGAAATTATTTCGGACATCTCTATTATATGTTTGGCGGGAATTCCAAATTTTAGAATAAACCATATTTTTTATAAGACTTCTCGTTCGTTTTTGTTCTTCATCAGAATTCTTTTTGTTTTCTTCATTCATTTCCCTGGAATCATAATCATCATTTACTTTTAATGAGAAGTGACTTGATTAAAAGTCTTAAGCTCCTTAACAAGGATTTTATTAAGTACAGTATTCAATATTCCATTATCATCCATTGTTTTCTTCCTCCTTTTCCTTATGAAATATCCAACCTAATAAAATACTTTAGAAGCATAGAAGACTGGCTCGTTTTTCCGTCCATTTCATCCTTCTATGAACTGTGCTGTTTAAGCCAGTTAAGCATTTCACGAATACTACCGGTGGCTAAGGCGATGCATGTATCAGCCGCACCATAATATATATTTATAGTATCGCCATCCGGACCTATAGTATGTCCGCAGGGAAATACGACATATCCAACATCGCCGTCTTGCTCATAAATTTTTTCAGGAGCGAAGACCCATTCGTTTCCTCGCGTGATCAAAGTTTCGGGTTTTTTCAGGTCGAACAATGCAAGACCTAATCTGTAAATACACCCGCCACATGATTGTTTAACACCATGATAAATCACCAGCCATCCTTCCGGTGTTTCAATTGGTGGTGAGGAAAGACCGATTTTGTTTGCGTCCCACCATGCCCCCTTTCGGGCATCCATCATCAAAATGTGTTTCCCCCAATTTTTCAAATCAGGCGAATAGGAAATCCACATATGCGCTCTCGGTGCGCTGACAGGGCGATGAATCATAGCCCACTGATCATCAATCCGATACGGAAGTAATGCAGCATCTTTGTCTTCCGGCGGCATTATAACACCATAACGTTCAAAGTTTTTGAAATCTTCGGTTAATGCTAAAGCAACACCCGGACCATCGCGCGTATAAGCAGTATAAACAACAACATACTTTTTCAATTCAGGTGCAAAAGTAATGCGCGGATCTTCGATGCCCCATAATTCTTCAGGGTGGTTTTCGGGATCAGGCAGAAGAGTTGGGCGCTGATCAATTATCCAGCCATCAATTCCATTTGCAGAGCGGGCGGCGCATAAATGAGATAAACCTCGTCTATCTTCAACGCGACACAAAAGTAATGTAGTACCATCCGGCAATAATGTAGCGCCTGCATTAAATACACTATTAATAGGATACGGCCAATCATTAGCCGTAAGAATCGGATTCAATTTATTACGATGGAAAAGTTCTGTATGTTGATTGTTCATTTTGGTAATACCTCCATAGATAAATGCGTCTGTTCTACCAGACGCAATTCCAATAATGATTGAAGAAAAGCTAAAGTTGATTCTGCACCTTGATTTTCATTAACACGATCCGGATGTAAACCATCACGGCAGCCTCCGGTTGTAGGATCGTAAATAGGAAGATTCAAATCGTTTCGTCCGAGAAACCATTCGAAAGCGCGGCGGGCTTCTTTTTTCCAGCGTATGTCATCAGTTATTCTGAAGGCTTCGAGGCATGCAGATACCATTGCCTGTGCTTCAACTGGTTGCTGATCGAAACGGGCGCGCTCTCCTGCATACTGGTAGAAACCGTTTGATCCAATCGGGACAAAATGACCTGACTCTGCGCGTTGCAAATCAGCAAGCCAATTTAATGACTCTAATCCGGCGTCAATCATGAATTTATCAGGAATTGATTTACCGCATGTGAGTAAGGCGTGAGGAAGAGCCGCATTACAATATGAAAGCGCTTTTTCATACCAGCGCCATCCTTCTGAATTATTATTTTTATATAATGTTAAAAGTCTTCCTGCCAATTCATCGCGCACCTGGTTGGCTCTTCGGTCGCCTGCAAATTTTTGTGAATATTCATAGATACCGATGAGAGCAAATGCCCAGGCGCGTGGACTGGTAGTTAATAGTATTGCAGGTAAAGTATGTTCAAACAACCAAGCTGCCATGCCATGCTGTGCCGGTACGTTACATCTATTTAAAACAGCGCCTAATGCCCACAAAGTCCGTCCATGACTATCATCAGAACCTTTCTCTTCTAACCAGTTACGCTGGTAATCCATAAAATTTCGTAATTGTCCGGTTTGTGAATTGTAAGCAAATCCGAGGAAGGCAAGATAACGGGAAGATAATCTTAATCCCTCATTATTTCCGAGTTCATCAAGAAGAGCGCTGACTAATAAAGCGCGGGCATTATCATCTGTTGTGTAACCATGAGAATAATTTGGTACGGAAAAATGGGAGTGCTGCAACATACCTGTATAATCGGTCAGGTGTTTCAAGTGATCGAGTTTGAGAGGAGGTAATTCGCCGGGATATTTTTCCAACACTCTTGCAGTAAAACCAGGCGAGATATAATTACGACGTTCAACCCGGGCTCGTTCAAAACTTTCCATATACTGCCTGGCAACCTCAGACCAAATCATGGTGCGTCCATACATATATGCACGCTTTCGCATCGAATGTCGTTCGGCTTCGTTGCCTAATAATCTGATAACTTGTTCTGCTAAGGCTTCATGATCTCGGAATGGAACCAATACACCCCGCCCATCCGAAAGCATTTCCTGCGCGTACCAATAAGGCGTAGAGATTACGGCTTTGCCCGCGCCTAAAGTGTAAGCCAGAGTTCCGGATGTAATTTGCGCTTCGTTGAGATATGGTGTAATGTATATATCAGCCGCGCCGATGAATTCAATAAGTTCTTCCAGACTGACAAATCGGTTATAAAATATAACATTACTTTCCACGCCTTTCTGTTGAGCCAGCCATTGCAAAGACAAACGGTAAGTTTCGCCTTCATTATGAATAACATGCGGATGTGTCGCGCCGACAACTATATATACAATATCGGGATAACGGGCAACAATGCTCGGTAACGCCGATATAACAGTTTCGATTCCCTTGTTTGATGAGAGTAAACCAAAACTTAATAAAACAATTTTGCCTTCTACTCCAAATAAATCTTTATTAAAACTTGGATCGACGAATGGTACATCCGGGATGCCGTGGGGAATCATATCAACCTTTTCGGGAGATACATTATAAACATCATGCAGAAATTCGGAACCGCGTTCGCTCATTACTACTAACCGGTCCGAAAGGGCTGCAACTTCTTCCAACACACGCTTCTGATCAGGATCAGGATTTTTTAATATTGTATGTAAAGTTGTAACTATGGGCATCCGCAATTGGCGCAAAAGTGAAAGGATATGACTGCCCGCCCTTCCGCCAAAAATTCCATATTCAAATTGCAGGCATACTAAATCAACATTATTAATGTTCAGAAAATCAGCTGCCCGCAGATATGATTCGATATCCTTTTCCGTTAATTCGAAACGGACGCGCGGTGGATAAGTATAACCGGTCTCAATATCATTAACCGGTAATGCAATACAGGTTGTTCCGACATATTTAGCTGCAATTGCTTCACATAAGTCAGTGGTAAATGTTGCAATGCCGCACTGACGCGGTAAATAATTCCCGATAAATGCAATACGATCGAGAGTTGAATGTGCTTTACTTGGACTCACTATGGAAATCTCCTTTTTGACTATTCAGAACTGAATATCTGCAGTAATATTATTTTCTCGAAAATTATGTTTTAAGAATCTTCCTTAAGTTCTTTAATAAAAGATTTCAATTCTGGATAGAGTACTACTGCGCAAATGACGTTCAAAATTGTTAGAATGCTTATAAAAATTAGCATTATTCACTTTCTTTTTTAATTACGTGTATACCTAATCGAATTAATAATCCACTCTGCTATTAACCGAAAGGATATAAATACCCTTACTAAAAACTGTTGGATATTTTCCTGAAATGAAAACCGTAAATGGTAAACAGTATAGCTAATGAAAACAACTGTGGTTTACGGAATAAAGACCAGAAAAACAATTTCCAATAATAAATTCTCTCCTCGCCGAAAAGTCCTAATTTTATTATGGATCTGAAAAGCGCGAGGATGTAATTCGGATTAATGTGAAAAACTTTTTTCTTCTTCGGTGTGAAATCCTTCATGAATCGCATTACCCGTTCATAATAATATTTCGGGGAATAAATTGTATGTAGAATTTTTTTATAACCAGCCAATAGGATGTCGGAATTCATTTGCGGAATGAAGTTAATGGAAAAGTCAGTATTGTTCCCTGTAAAATCCTTTAACAACCTGCCTTCTTTCTGCAACCTTTTTTGAAGTTTTGTTCCTTTTGGTGCGTTTAACAATCCCACCATTGCTGTTACAATTCCGCTCTCCTGAATGAAGTTTGTAAGTTTTTCGAATATTGTTAATGGGTCATTATCAAAGCCGACAATAAATCCTCCCTGAACTTCAAGACCGAACTCTTGAATTTTTTTTACGCTCGAAATCAGATCGCGGTTTCTGTTCTGATTTTTATTGCACTCAATCAAACTTTCTTCATTAGGAGATTCGATACCGATGAACACTGCTTCAAAACCCGCTTTAGCCATAAGCTGCATGAGCTCTTCATCATCGGCAAGATTAATTGACGCTTCCGTGTTGAGATAAAAAGGATTTTTTCTTTTTACCATCCATTCTGCAATTGCTGGCAGAATTTCTTTTTTCAATTTAGTCTTATTACCAATAAAATTATCATCGACGAAAAAGACGGGTCCGCGCCACCCGGTGTAATATAGAGTATCTAATTCCGCGATTACCTGACCTTTTGTTTTTGTTCTCGCTTTTCTTCCATAAAGAACGGTTATATCGCAGAAGTCACAGTCAAAGGGACAACCGCGTGAGTACTGGACATTCATGGAAGTATAATTTTTTATAGATACTAATTCCCATTGGGGCAAAGGTGTTGTTGTAATATCAGCCCAGTCATTCGTTGTGTATTTGTGTTTAGCTTTTCCTTCGGACAGATCTCTTAGAAAATTCGGCAGAGTAATTTCTGCCTCATTCAGAACAAGGTAATCAATCATA
>CAZEXO010000190.1:0-2163 GCA_964516545.1 uncultured Melioribacteraceae bacterium | reverse complement strand
CTGCTGGTAAATAATGGTCCGCCAGCAACAATTTCTGTTTTTAGTTTTTTGCATTGTTCAATGACTTGATTTACCGATTCGCTTTGGATTGACATTGCGCTTATGAAAACATAATCCGCCCAAAGAATATCTTCATCTCTGAGATCGCTACCGTTCATATCAATTAATTTTTTATTCCATTCTTTTGGAAGCATGGAGGCGACAGTTAATAATCCCAGAGGAGGAAAGCTTGCTTTTTTCGATACAAATTTAAGCGCGTGTTTAAAGCTCCAAAACGTATCGGGATACATGGGATAAACCATTAGTATATTCATTTCCGAAACCTCATGAACATTTATTAAAGAATTATTTTGTAGTTACAAATAATCATTGAACAAATACATAAATATTCCTTTGTCCAGGCATTATGTCTTCCCGAAATCTTTCCGGGGCTTCAAAGTTTATTCAGTAATTTTCCGCTTACATTATCACAAGTAAAATGAAAGTTTTCAATCAGCCAAAAGAATGAAAAAGGAACTACATCCTTTGGGTGAGTTGTTATTCAATCCTGATTAGATTATTGTGATGATTCAATCGTTAACCATCGTAACACTTCTGGCGACTGACTCAAGAGTCTCACTTGAGTATGAATAATTGGCAATTTCCAACCGCGTGTGTAGTGCAAGTTTTTCCATAATATTATGAATATGACTTTTAACGGTATAAGTTGACACGTTAATATTCTTACCGATTTCTTTATTGCTCATACCTTCACCGACCAATATAATTACCTCTTTTTCACGCTTTGTCATCAGGAACGATTCTTTCAGTTTAGAATTATCATCTTTTGCCGCGTGTTCAACTATCTGGGAAAAAAGAGAATCAACCAGGATAGTGGGTAGTATTGTTGAACCTTCGGCTACTGATCTTATTGTAGATAAAAAGTCATTCAGCGATGCATCCTTAAGAATGAAACCATCAGCGCCTGCCTTTACATATTGTAGAATATCGGCTTGTAATGGCGCAAAATCCATTATGATTATTTTTGCCTCTGAAAATTCTTTTTTCACCATTTCCACAACTTGTAAACTGTTTTGACTACGTAATCCTAAGTCCAGAAGAATAACATTTGGGTTTAACTGCTGAATTTTAAGAACTGTATTTATTTCTTCTCCGGATGAAGCAATACTAACAATGTCTTTGTGGGGTTTAAGAATTCTAAGAATTCCATTCCGAAGAAGACGGTTATCTTCAATAAGTAATAGTCGTATTTTTTTCATATCAAAATCTCAATTAAGAATTGATCTTATTTTGATGCCTTTTTCCAAAGCCGATAAATTAACAGGGTTTGAACAACCTGCCGGCATCGAACGGCATACAAATCAAACCCCTTTGGAAAACACTATATTCCCACAATCCGTAAATAATATCCTGCTCATGGAATTTATGAAATGGATTCAGTTGTAACTTTGAGCAGTAGAACTAATTCAATATTCTTAGAAAAATCTGTTTGAAATGTGAAAAAGAAAAGATTACTGATTATCAATTAATTGTTACAAAACCGAAAATACGAAGGATGTTTTTATAAATTATTTACTAAAGAGGGATAATCTTCAATTTGTTTAATTCAGTATTTTTCTTATCTCTTTTTGCAGCCTTTTTTTCCTTCATGGTTTTTACCGGCGCTTTTTTAGATCCTTTTTTACTGTTTTGACCTTTACTCATTTTTTCCTCCATTAGATAACTAAAGTTTTTCCGTCATCATGTTACGCTTAAAGAAAGCTTTACACAATAGACCAAAAGGATGAAAAAGGAACTACATCCTTTTGATGAAATAATGGGAGATAATTTTATTATTCATGATAAATTGTAAAACAGTCTTCTCCTCGAACTTAGTTACATTGATAATAACTTCGTGCACGGTATCTGTTATTTTTATGGAAACGATTTTTTATTATTGCTTTTTTCTCATTCAAAGAAATATCTTACTCCCAGACCGGCATCAATTCCCAGTCCTGTAAGAGGTGTAATCTGGAAGACCGGCACTAACTCAATAAATACATCAATGGGAGTTGCATGTGGAAACCAGGCAATGCCTAAAACTCCTCTAACGCCAAGCGAACCTTCATATCCTCCGCCGCTATTGTATCTTCCACCGATTCCATAATAGAGAGGGAAACTTTC
>CAZEXO010000189.1:0-7665 GCA_964516545.1 uncultured Melioribacteraceae bacterium | reverse complement strand
TTTTTTGGTCGTACTCTCGATATTGACTGGGCAAATTATATTGCAGATGTAAATTCGAAAATAGCTCAGGATGGCTATACACTTTTTTCAGCCATGTTTATGATGATGGTATTTAAAGGAGTTTTAATAAGTATTGCCGGTCCCGCTCCAAACTATGATATGCAAAAAATTCTTTCAACTAAGTCGCCTTCAGAGGCATCAAAGATGAGCGGATTTGTTTCATTGATCTTGATGCCAATTAGATATTTAATGATTGCAGGTTTCGCCGCTCTCGGCATTATTTTTTATGATAAGTTGGACTTACATGTTGCCGGTGTTCTGGATTTTGAACAAATACTTCCCTCAACAATTAACCAGTTTGTACCCACGGGATTATTAGGGTTATTGTTAGCCGGACTTTTAGCGGCGTTTATGTCAACATTCTCAGGCACATTAAATGCTGCTCAGGCTTATGTAACAAACGATATTTATTTGAAATACATTAATCCTAACGCATCAAAGGGAAGGATGAGAACCTCGAACTACGTAATTGGAATTATCGTGGTGATTGTCAGCATTATTCTCGGGATACAGGCAAAAAATGTTAACCAGGTATTACAATTATTAGTGTCTGCATTATGGGGAGGATATACTGCAGCGAATGTACTGAAATGGTACTGGTGGAGATTCAATTCTCATGGTTTCTTCTGGGGAATGTTATCCGGAATTTTAATTTCAGGATTACCGATGGTATTTACGAATTTGCTTCCGTGGCTATTTCCTGATTTCGCTCCTGACATCAGGATTCTATATTACTTCCCGATAATTCTTGTTGGTTCTTTGACTGGATGTATAATCGCAACTTACTTAACCGAACCGACGGATGAAAACGTTCTGAAGAATTTTTACAGAACAGTAAAACCCTGGGGTTTCTGGAAACCTATTCACGAAAAAGTCGTATCAGAAAATCCAAACTTCATAAGAAACAAAAACTTCAAAAGGGATATGTTCAATGTTTGCATTGGAATATTATGGCAAACAGCTTTAGTTGCTCTTCCTATGTATGTGGTATTCCATATGTTTTTCCAGGCTTTAATCACCTTAGCTATTGCAATCGTGTTATCCTATATCCTAAAGAAAAATTGGTATGATAAACTCGGTGAGTATGATAATTAATCTTTTGTAAATCCCTAGAATAATATATGAATATAATTAAGAATGTTTTTGTAATGCTGTTACTGGTGAATATTGAAAGTTTCACTCAGTATGTTGTCAAGTGTCCGTATCTGATAAATCCTGAATTAACGAAAGGATATGTTGACAGTTGTGCAAGATTTTGGTTCTCTTCATTTGATGATGAATATGGAGGATTTTATGAAAATGTTGAAAGAGACGGAACACCTTCCGGTACCTCAAAAACAATGTTAGGCAATTCAAGAACCGCTTACGGAATGGTTCGTGCATTCATGTTAAGCGGTGATACAACTTATCTGAATTACGCGAGGCGAGCGCTTGATTTTAATTATTCTCATGCCTGGGATCGCGTATACTCCGGGTGGTTTAATGAGCTTGACAGGGAGGGAAATGTGTTACCTTCCGGTCAGAGAAATAATGATAAATGGTCATTCATGCAGCACTATGCTCTGCTTGGTATTACAGCGATGGTCGAGGCAACACAAAATGAGATCGATAGAGAATATATGATCAGTGGAAGAGAAGCAATTGATGACAATCTATGGGATTCAAGACCTGGTTATGAAGGTTATTTTAATGAAGCGGCTCTTGACTGGTCGGAGCCATCAGGTAAAGGATTTACTCCTACCATGGATGGAATCACGACGAATATTCTCAGTATGTTTCTCGTTACCGGAGAAGATACTTATCGTCAACGATTACTTGATGTTGCTGATAATGTAATTGATCACATGCTTCCTTCAATGGAATTATTCGATTATGGGTATCCGGAAGAGTACAACAACGATTGGGAACCTACAAGTAACACTTATGTTTTCACCGGACATTTCTTAAAATCAGCCTGGTGCTTAACCCGCGCTTATCTGGTTGAACCGAAACAGGAATATCTCGACTTCTCCTCAATTATGCTTGATGAAGTTTATGAAAAAGGATATGATCACACGTATGGAGGTTGTTATAAAGAGTATGACGGCTTAACGGGGACTGCATATGGCGACGACAAAGAATGGTGGGAGCTCGAACAGGCATTCAATGCCGGAGTAATGAATTATTATATTTCAAAAAATGATACTTACCTGCGTATGGCTGATGAAAGTCTCGATTTTTTTATGAAATATTTTGTTGATAGAGAGAATGGCGAAGTCTATGCAACAACAAACCGAAAGGGAACACCGCTAACATTCCAAAAAGCATCATATTGGAAAGCAGGTTATCATTCAATTGAATTGGGTTATTATGCTTATCTTTATGGAAATCTTTTTCTCCATCAAAGACCAGTTTCTTTGTTTTATTATTTCAACCCGCAAGATACTGCAAGAGAAATAAAACTATATCCTCTCGCAATTGAAGATGAAAATCTTGTCATCACAAGCGTTCGCTTAAACGGGAATGATTACGAAAATTATACTTCCGCGGAAAGGCAGCTTAGTATTCCTTCCGGTTCAGGTGGAAAATTCGAAGTTACCTTTGAGAATATAAAATCAAATTCACTTGCCTCTGATGAAGTTCCTATGGAATTCGAGCTGAAACAAAATTATCCGAATCCGTTTAATCCCTCAACATCAATTCAGTACAACATTAATACCGACGGAATGGTAAATCTTGAAGTTTATGATCTGTTGGGACAAAGAATAAATGTTCTTGTTAATGAGTATAAAAAAGCTGGTGATCATAAATCATTTTGGAATGGAAGAAATAATAATGGACAGGAAGTATCAAGCGGTATTTATTTCTTTCATCTGAAATTTGCTAACAGACTGCTGGTGAAAAAAGGAATTTTGTTGAAATAATTATTTGCAGGAAAATTTCTGACTCCTGCGGTAAGCGAAGCGGGATCAACTAACAGGGGGTTGTCCCGCTTTTTTTATAACGAGAAATTATCAGGAGAAAAGAATACATTTGCAATATCGCATTCATTGTTTTATACAAAATCAATAATCAAAGAAAATCTATCTTAAGGAGTTAAAATGAGCTACGGTTATTTCGATGACGAAAAAAAAGAGTATGTAATAAACCGACCAGATACACCTTTACCATGGATGAATTATCTGGGTACTGAAAATTTTTACGGACTTATCTCCAATACTGCCGGTGGTTACTGCTTTTATCAGGATTCGCGTTTAAGAAGACTCACACGTTACCGATATAATAATATTCCAATGGATAGCAACGGGCGGTATTTATATATCAAAGACGGCAATGATATTTGGAATCCAATGTGGAAACCAATGAAAAAAAAGCTGGATAAATATGAATGCCGTCATGGATTAGGGTATACAAAAATTACCGGTATAAAAAATGAACTGGAAGTGTCAACTCTTTTTTTCGTCCCAATGGATGCGCGAAATGAAGTATGGCATACGAAAATTACAAACCATTCCAAAGCCATAAAAAAAGTAAGACTCTGGAGTTATGTTGAGTGGTGTCTCTGGGAAGCTTTTGATGATATGACAAACTTTCAAAGAAATTATTCAACAGGTCAGGTTGAAATTGAAGAGGGAACGATTTTCCACATAACTGAATATCGTGAGAGAAGAAATCATTATGCTTTTTTCTCGTGCAGTGAGCCTGTATCAGGTTATGATAGCAGCCGTGATGCATTCGTGGGTGTACATCAGGGATTGGATGAACCGAATGTTGTTATGGAAGGAGCCTGCAAAAACAGTACGGCTTACGGTTGGCTGCCGATTGCTGTCCATCAGATTGATGTCGAAATTAAACCGGGTGAATCGAAAGATATTAATTTTATTCTCGGGTATGGCGAGAATCCAAACGATAAAAAGTTTCTGGAAAATGGTAAAATAAGAAAAGATGAATTTTATGAAGTACGCAAGTTATACAGTAAGTCTTCCGATATCCTCGCTGCCTTTGATAAACAACAATCATATTGGACGGAATTACTATCGTCTTATCAGACTGACTCGCCGGATAAAATTATTAATCGAATGGCGAATATCTGGAATCAATATCAGTGTATGGTAACTTTTAATTTATCGCGTTCGACATCAATGTATGAATCGGGAATCGGGCGCGGAATGGGTTACAGGGATAGTAATCAGGATATACTCGGATTTGTTCATATGATTCCTTCGCGCGCCAGACAAAGAATTCTCGATATTGCCGCCACGCAACTTTCCGACGGAACATGTTATCATCAATATCAGCCTTTAACAAAAAAGGGGAATGCCGATATCGGCGGTGGTTTTAATGATGATCCTTTATGGCTAATACTTTCCACCTGCGCATACATTAAGGAAACCGGCGACGAGAGCATACTTCACGATAAAATAGGCTTTGCCGATGTTGAAAATTCACAGGCAACTCTTCTTGATCATCTTAACATTTCTCTTCAATACACAATGAACAATCGAGGACCTCACGGATTGCCATTAATCGGCCATGCTGATTGGAATGACTGTCTGAACCTGAATTGTTTTTCAACCACTCCTGGTGAAAGTTTCCAACTCGCCGGTCACATCGAGAATGATAAGATAGCTGAATCCGTGATGATCGCCGGACTCTTCTGCCGTGCATGTGAAGAAATTTCCGGACTGATGAATTTTCTCGGCAAAAATAAAGAGGCGGAAAATTTCATTAAACAGGCTGATGAAATGAGGAATACGATTTATAAACACGGTTGGGATGGCGAATGGTTCTTACGTGCATATGATTCCTATAGTAATAAATTAGGTTCATCAGAAAATGACGAAGGGAAAATATTTATTGAGAGTCAGGGATGGTGTATTCTCGGAGGCGTCGGATTGGAAAACGGGTATGCTCAAAAGGCTCTCGAGAGCGTGGAAAAATATCTCGCGACACCAAATGGAATTATTTTACAACAGCCGGCATTCTCAAAGTATTACGTCCATCTTGGTGAAGTAAGTTCATATCCTCCCGGCTATAAAGAAAATGCAGGGATATTTACACATAATAATACCTGGATACAAATTGCCGAAACCATGATTGGACGTGGTGAAAAAGCTATGGAATATTACATGAGTATTTGTCCTCCCACGAAAGAAGAACAGATAGATATTTATCGTTCCGAGCCTTATGTATACAGTCAAATGACTGCTGGGCGTGATGCGCCGACTCCCGGCGAGGGAAAAAATTCATGGTTGACAGGTACAGTTGCCTGGTCATTTGTTACACTATCGCAATACATACTCGGTATAAAACCCGATTATGATGGTTTGATTGTTGACCCGTGTATTCCAAAAGATTGGAAAAAATTTTCCGTCAGAAGAAAATTCCGTGGATCGAGTTATCACATAACCATCAATAACCCTCGCGGAGTTAACAAGGGTGTAAAAAGTCTGTTCGTTGACGGGAAAGAAATTAAAGGTAACAAAATACCACTACTGAATGGAAAGTACGATCACAAAGTTGAAGTTATCTTAGGGTGATGAAAAAAAATAAAAAGGCCGTTATCGGAAAAGAAAAGCAGTCTGCTGTTTCTTTATCAAAGACAAAAAAAAGATTATTCTGGACGATCACAATTTTACTACCGTTTGTTGTTTTCATACTTCTCGAAATAACTCTTCAGGTTATCAACTATGGCGGTAATCTGGATTTGTTTATTGACGGACCACCGGGTTATGAAAATTATTTACGTTGTAATGATAATGTCGCGCGCAGATATTTTTCACAATCGATTGGCATACCAACGCCCCCGTTGCAATTATTTTTAAAAGATAAACCGGCGAATGCTTACAGAATTTTTGTCCTCGGCGGTTCAAGTGCTGCTGGTTTTCCTTATGGCAATAATATTTCTTTCCCGGGTGTTTTAAGAAGAGCTCTTACTAAAACATTTCCCGAAAAAAATATCGAAGTAATAAACGTGGCGATGTCTGCCGTTAACAGTTATACTTTGCTTGATTTGACTGGTGAAATTTTAGACCAATCTCCTGATGCTTTATTAATCTATGCCGGGCACAATGAATACTACGGCGCGTTAGGAGTCGGATCGGTTCAGTCGTTAGGTAATTGGCGCGGATTAATCCGCACTTACCTGAAACTGCAATCCTTCAGAACCTTTTTGTTGCTGCGGGATTTTATCGGCTGGATGCAGGAACAAACAGGACAATTATTAAGTGAAGATCAAAGCAAAACATCTGCCAACACTCTCATGTCCCGTGTCGTCGGAGAGCAGACTATTCCATTTGGAAGTACACTGTATGAATTAGGGAAAAAACAATTCGAGGAAAATTTAAGAGAAATTATCCGGCGGGCTAAAGAGAATAATGTTGAAGTGGTATTAGGTGAACTTGTCTCGAATATAAAAGACCAGAAACCATTTATTTCTGTTGAAGATGAAAACGGAGTTTCTGCAAATTCACTTTTCAACTCGGCGAAAAAAGATGAGGTTGCGGGAAATTATACCGACGCTGAAACTAAATACCGCAAGGCTAAAGATTATGATGCTCTCAGGTTTCGTGCACCTGAGGAATTCAATGAAATAATAAAAAAATATGCCCGGGATTTCTCTATTCCTTTTGCGCCGACTGTGAGTTATTTCAAAGAACTATCACCGAACGGACTGATTGGTAATTCACTAATTCTTGAGCATCTTCATCCGAATAAGGAAGGATATTATCTTTTAGCAAAAGTATTTTACGAGACCATGCGAAATCATAAAATGATTTCACCAAACTGGACTGAAGGAATAATTGAACAGGAGAAAAATACAGGAAATACTGCCCTCGATAGTGTTTATGGAGAAATGGTAATCTCACACTTAAAACAAAGCTGGCCTTTTCAGCCAAAAGATAACCCCAACACATTTTTTAATACTTTTCGCCCAAAGAATGAATTAGAGGAAATGTCCCTGAAGGTAATGCAGTCGAAAAACTTCAATCTGGAAGCGGGGCACATGGAGCTTGGTAACTTGTACGAAAAAAGAGGAGAGTATAAAAAAGCATTCTGCGAATACAATGCTCTTATCGCATCCATCCCACATGAAATGGAATTTTATCAAAAAGCTGTCACGGTTTTGATACTCGACAAAAATTATGATGCCGCACGCGAATTATTAATTCAATCGCTGAAATATAAAGAGAACCTTTTTGCCTACAAATGGATCGGTCAGATCGCGCTCTTAAATGATGATAATAAAACCGCCATTGATTATCTGAGCAGGGCTGATTCCAGAGATCCGCAGGTTATTTTTAATCTTGCGCGGGCTTATTATTTCGACCAACAATGGTACAAAGGGGAAGAGTATTTTTCACGGTTAAAAAATATTGATTCGAAATCGCAATATCTCTCGCATCTTGCGAAAGTTCGAATGAGCGCGAAACAAAGTTTTGAAAATTATTTGAAAAGAAACAGGGAATAAAAAACCCGGAAGTTATCCGGGTTTATAAAAATTATCTGAGCAGCACAATTTTCTGTGATTTAACAGATGATGATGTTTCAATTGTAGCGAAATAAATTCCTGATGACATGCTCACGCCATTGTTATTCCGACCGTTCCAGGTAATTTCGTATTTA
>CAZEXO010000188.1:6734-7707 GCA_964516545.1 uncultured Melioribacteraceae bacterium | reverse complement strand
AATTCCATGAAATGGCTTTGTTAAAAGCAGCTTTTAAGGTGCGATGGTATTGATGAGCGCCTCTTTGGGTTCTTGAAAAAGTAGAAGTGATAAATATATCAATTGTACGGGTATCAATATCCTTCAAGGCAAGATTACCACATGAGGAAATAAATTGTTTGAAGGAAAGATTAATTGATATCAAATATTTTGGTGACTTGATTGGTTTCATGTATTCAATATATTCTTTTTGAAAAGCTGAAAGCGATATGACGGGATTCTGCTTTTCCGAATTAAATTTCTGCTGAGGTTTTTCAATTAACGAGTGTTTGAACTTGAAAAGAAATTCCTGTGCTTCTTTTTCATTTGTTGTTTTTGTTGAAATTGTTGTACGCTTTCCGCTGACTTCATAAGTGAGTTGATAGAATGGTGATTTCTTTGATTTTGAAATGAACATAACATTAGTCTCCTTATGTTCGGTAGGGAGTAGGTAGGGACTTTTAGAAAATCCTTCGCTTATAGAATGAAAAAGAAGAATCCTTATGACTCTGGATCAGAAGAGTTTAGGTTCGAGCCCTAATCGGGCAGCTCTCAAAAGCTTGATTTCATTGTGGAATCAGGCTTTTTTGTTATTTACCTTTCAAAAAAACACCATGATTCTTTGCTTTTTGTGTATGGAGTATGTATGGACTCCTGTATGGAGTAAGTCCCTACAAGACCTGATTTTTCGATATCATGTTAAGTTGTATTCCGGGAAAACATTCTTTCATAAAAGCATGTAGATGTTTTTGTTTGAATCGTTCATTCTAAACCTCTTAAATATATTCTTCATCTTCAGGAAATATTGAGTATGTCTAAGAATAATAATTTTGATTCACCTACCAGGATTATTTCTATCTTCACTGATAAATATTGTCACGAAAATTTCTATTGTTCCCACCACCGGTTGATTGCGTTGAAAGAATTTGATTCACGGTCAAAATTTTGATACACG
>CAZEXO010000188.1:0-6724 GCA_964516545.1 uncultured Melioribacteraceae bacterium | reverse complement strand
GACGAAGTGTGGATGACAAAAAATTACATTTATATAGCTCATAATTATTGATTGTATAAAAAATTCACTATAACTTACTCGAGTAAGTCCATGGGAAAGATATGAAACACGTAACTCAACTTGATATCGCAAAAAAACTGAATGTAACTCGTATTACGGTATCAAAGGCTTTGAGGAATCATCCGGATATTTCAAAAGAGATGAAAAATAAGGTGTTGGAAACAGCCGAAGCAATTGGTTATACGCCAAACCTGGTTGCTCAAAATTTAATATCAAAAAAAACTTTTACTCTGGGTATTGTTATCCCGGATCTGGAGAATAGTTTTTTTGCTCTTGCAGTTGATAGCATAATCGACTCAGCGAATGATAATCATTACAGCGTTATTGTTACAGTATCGCGTGAAAATCAGAATAATGAAGTGCAAAATATAAAGAAGTTGATCGGCATGAGAGTCGATGGCATGTTGATATGTGTGTCAGAAAAAACGACTAATCCCGATATATTTCTACAATTAAGAAGATTGAGCATTCCGGTGGTTTTTTTTGACAGGCAATATGAGGGATTGGAATTTCCAAGTATAACATTTGATGACAAAAATGCTGCGATTGAAGCATTAGAAAAAATTATTGACGAAGGGTATACAAAAATCGCTCACATTGCGGGATATCCAAATGTAAGTGTTGGTAAAGAACGTTATTTGGGATTTAGGCAGGCACTCCAGAATAAAAACATTGAAATAAATCCTGAATGGATTATAGAAGGAGGCTTTGAAGTTAGTGATGGATATAATGCATTCATGAAATTATTCGATTCGAATAATCTTCCTGAAATAATTTTTGCAGTAAATGACAGGACTGCTCTTGGTGTTTATCACGCGGCTAAAAAGGTCGGGGTACGAATACCGGAAGATTTAGGAATAGCCGCTTTCGGATTTGATGAAATTGCGCAATCGTTTACACCTCCGTTAGCAGTAATAAATCAAAATCCGCGTCAAATCGGAGTTGCAGCAGCTCAAATGCTTATTAACGAAATTGAAAATAGAGAATCAAAGACGAACGTGCGGCATATAGTGATTAAAGAAGAATTTCTTTGGAATGCATCGCTGAATAAACGTTAAATAATTTTATTAATTACAAAACTTCTTCAAATATTTTTTCTTATCATTTTGTTGAAGTTTATTGACCTACAATAAATTTGATATTATTTCATTTGCACTATAGAATAAAATTATCTGAAAACGAGGAATTAAATAACATGATGCTGAAACAAGTCAGAACGCTATTCACAATTTGCATAGCTCTTACAATTATGGCATTTGTCCCGGGTGGGAAGGATGCAAAAAAACCGATTTACCTGAATACCGCGTATTCATTCCAGGAGAGAGCCGTTGATCTTGTCTCGCGATTTACTCTTGAGGAAAAACAGAGTCTCATCGGTAACAATATGCCGGCTGTACCAAGATTAGGAATAAATTCATTCAATGTATGGAGCGAAGCTTTGCACGGCGTTATGGGTGGATTCAGAATGGGTCCTAACGTATCATCGCCTACATCATTTCCAAACAGTGTTGCACTCGGCTCTGCATGGGATCCTGATCTAATGGAGCGGGAAGCTTCTGCCATTTCTGATGAAGCAAGAGCTTTGAATTCTCCCGTGATAACTGGTCTCACCTATTGGTCACCGGTTGTTGAGCCGATCAGAGATCCAAGATGGGGAAGAACAGGTGAATCCTATGGTGAAGACCCTTTTTTAGTATCTGAGATAGCCGGAGGTTTCGTAAGAGGTATGATGGGGGATGATGCTACTTACCTGAAAAGCGTGCCTTGCGGAAAACATTATTTTGCAAATAACAGCGAGTTTGACAGGCATGTCAGCAGTTCAAACATGGATAGCAGAGATATGCGGGAGTACTATCTTACTCCGTATAAAAAATTAATTGAAGAAGATAAATTGCCTTCGATAATGTCATCGTATAATGCCGTTAATGGTATCCCTACTTCTGCCAGTAAGTTTTATCTTGATACGCTTGCCCGAAGAACTTACGGAATGGATGGATACATTACAGGCGACTGCGCAGCTATTGAAGATATTTATACCGGTCATTATTACGTTAAGACTCCTGAAGAAGCAACTGCAGCAGGATTGATAGCCGGAGTTGATATTGATTGTGGAAGCGTTTATCAACGAAGCGCAATTGACGCGCTCAATAAAGGTCTGATGACAATAGCTGATATTGACAGAGCTCTTGTAAATATCTTTACCATTAGAATGAGATTAGGTGAGTTTGATCCTCCCGCAAAAGTACCATATTCTTTGGCACTGGAAAATGTTATTGGATCACCCGCTAATAAAGCGCTCGCTAAAGAGATTGCGACAAAAACTCCTGTACTATTAAAAAATGATGTTAGCGTAAAAACAAATGAAAAAGCTTTGCCGTTGAACCCGGTCGGATTGAAAAAACTAGCTCTAATTGGTCCACAGGCTGACAAAGTTGAACTCGGTCCTTATTCCGGAAGACCAAGTAAAGAGAACTTGATTACTCCGTATGCCGGAATTAAAAAATATATTTCCGAAAAAGGATTATCGATGGAAGTATTACTATCCTCGGGTGGAAATACTTCAAGCAAAAGTAACCTACTTTACGTTGTTGAATTTGAATTACATAAAACCGATGGTTCAGTTACGCGTTATAACGCTACCAAGTTTAGTACATCTTCAAAAGGAATTACTATCGGTTCGGGCATGGGTGATGAAGACCAGGTAAGAACAATTAATGACGGCTCGTGGACTGCTTACGATAATATTGACCTGACAAATGTCGACACGATTGGAATAAGTCTAAATATTCCTACTGAAGGCGGAATTGTTGAAGTAAGAGTAGGCTCTCCTGAAGGAAATCTTATAACCACTCTCAACGCAACTGTGGCGGCGGGAATGAAAGCAGGCGGTGTTTACGGTGCAGGTACAATGACGAAAGTTAAGGTTAATAAACTGGGTTTTAATGAACCTCAAACACTCTATCTTGTTTACAAAGCGCCTGTTGATAATAAAATTGATGAAGAGACTATTAAAGCTGCCGCATCTTCGGACGTTGCGATAGTTTTTGTAGGAACCGACGAGAAAACTGCCACTGAGGAAGCTGACAGACTTACGCTTTTATTACCGGGAAATCAGGTGGAGTTAATAAAAGCTGTTGCAGCAGTTAATCCGAATACAATCGTTGTTATGCAAACTCTCGGATGTGTTGAGGTAGAAGAGTTTAAAAATTTGGCAAATATTCCCGGAATTATTTGGACGGGATATAACGGTCAGGCACAAGGTGAAGCTATTGCTGATATTCTCTTTGGTGATGAAAATCCCGGCGGTAAATTAAACGGTACATGGTATAAATCTGTAGACGATCTTCCTGAAATTACGGATTATACACTTCGAGGTGGGGCTAATAAAAACGGTCGTACTTTCTGGTATTTTGATAAAGAAGTTTCATACGAATTTGGCTATGGACTATCTTATACAACTTTTGAGTATAGTAATTTTAGAATTAGTAAAAGTAATATTACTCCGCAGGATGAAATTACAATTAATGTTGATGTTAAGAACACAGGTGACTGTGACGGCGATGAAGTTGTCCAGATATACATGACTACACCTGATAGTCCTGCATCTCTTCAAAGACCGATAAAAAGGTTAAAAGGATTCAAACGAGTTACTATCGCGAAAGGTCAGGTGAAAACAGTTACCATAAATATAAATTGTTCTGATTTATGGTTCTGGGATATGAAGTCAGATAAAATCACTTTCGATCAGGGAAAATATGTTTTTGAAATTAGCTCATCCTCAAAAAATATCAAAGGTACTGTTAGTGCAATTATGACTGGCGAATTCATCCCTGATATTAAAACTGTTGTTGCAAACAGCGATGCTCTCGTACTGAAAAATGGTTCAACAACTCAGGCAAGCGTAACTGCAGCTATGACTGATGATAGTTTCTTCGATATTAGTAAAGGTAAGATTGTTTACACAACGAATAATAGCAGTGTAGCCGAAGTTGACAAAAACGGTTTTGTTACAGCAAGAGGTACCGGTGTAGCGACAATTACTGCGCGTGTAACAATAAATGGTAAAACAAAATCCGGCAGTTTTGCACTAAAGATAACACCGGATATGAAACCGGAAAATATTATTGTTAATGGCAAGCAGGTCAGGGGATTTAATCCCGCTATACATAGCTACAGTATTCTTTTAAGCTCTGCAAAAAATGTTGTGCCGAAAGTTGAAGCTGTTTCTTCCGGTTCTGATGTTGCTGTTGATGTTGAACAAGCTAAAGGTGTTCCGGGGACAGCAATTATTACATTAACAGATAAGGTAACTCTTGAAAAAAATATTTATACCGTGAACTTCGGCGAAAAATCAATTAGTGATGAATTCGATAACAATGAAATTGGCAATCAGTGGAACTGGGTAAGAGAAAATTCATCTGACTGGAGCCTCACGAAAAACAAAGGGTCACTTACAATCACTTCGAACAAGGGAGATATTAAAGGGGATAGTAATAATGCACAAAACATTTTACTGCAAAGCGCTAACACTGATTGGATTATAGAATCGAAGATTATATTTTCAAGAAAACCTTCCGGATTTTCACAACACGGTGGATTGCTTGTTTACCAGGACGAAAATAACTATCTGAAGTTTGTTTATGGAGCTGGTGGAGGACAATTCCGGCGGTCAACAAATAATCAAAGTGGGTCGCTAATCATTCTTACAGAAGAGAACGGATATCAAAAGGAAATTGCCACAATTAATATGACTGATATTATGAAAGATGATAATACTCTCTTTATGAAATTGTCAAAGAAAGGTACAAAATATTCAGCTTCATATTCTATTGATGGTGTTGATTATAAATCTGCTGGTACTGCGGATATTCTGCTTAAGGATATTCAAGCCGGAGTTATGACTTGCGAAGGAATACTTGATCCGAGGATGGCATGGTTCCTTAGCCGAGGTGGAGATCAGCAAAGTTCACCTGAGACTCCTTTCGAAATGTCAGTTCACTATTTTCATATAGAGAATAGCGGGGTGGAATAAATACTAAAAACTACAACGCGTAATTGTATGTATATAAACGTATTTGATGTAAATAAGATATGGGATTTCAACTGCATAGGATTTTAAATAGAATTATTTTTTTGATTTTACTCATTGCTTCAATGAATATTCTGATTGGGGCAAATGATCTTTATGCTTTACCAAAATCAAAGAATATTTCAGCTGAGGAATATTCAAACGGCTACACTGACATTGTTCTTTTTAAGGAAAAGTTTATTGCCATTGGCACGGACGGGAGAATTGATAAAATTACAAAATCCGGCGAAGCAGCACCGTTACTCATGAAGAATCAAAAGCTTAATTGCGCTTATGTTAATCACAAAACGATTATAATTGTTGGAAATAACGGAACAATTTTATCTTCTGAAGACGGGAATAATTTTTTCGAGTCTGAGTCCGGCATTGACAAGAATATAAATGGAATTACCGGTGAAAAAGATTTGCTCGTTGCATGTGCAGATGATGGAATTATACTTTCATCAACGGATGGTAAAGTTTGGAAAGTAATACAGACGAATACAAAGGGAAATGTAATCTCAATATCATCGAATAAAACTTTGTTTGCCGCCATAACTGATGCAGGCGAGATATTGTTATCGAAAAACGGTATCGAGTGGGATATCAGAGACATTAACGAAGAATACGAAGGTTACTACCAGATTTCGAAATTCAAAAAAATATTGGCTGTAGAACATAGTATCATAATAATTGGAACTCATGAAGATGATTCTCCTTCAATTATGATTTCTTCGTTAGGGAATGTATGGTCGGAAAGAATTCCTTATTATATCGGTGAACAGGGCGTTGACAGCTTTCTTGAAAATGAACCGAACGATGTGACATATGATCCTGTCAGTGATCAATTTATACTTGCATGTGACAATGGAGTGTTGTTCACTTTACCGGCATGCAATAAGTGTAATGAATATTTGAAAATATCTGAATATGACCTTAATGCGATTATATATAATGACAATTACCTATGGATTGTCGGAGCAGAATTTTCTGTGTTTAAACAGGATTGAAATTGTTGAAAACATAAATACATGTAAACAAACAGAGGCGTTTATATAAACAGGATAACGAAAATGAAATTTGTCAGAATATTATTCTTTGTGTTTTTTGTTTCAGTAAGCATGGCATTTTTGCCGGGAAGCGATACTGCCAAAGTTCCGATTTATCTAAACACAGCTTATTCGTTTAGGGAAAGAGCAGCCGATCTTGTTTCAAGAATGACACTTGAAGAAAAGCAAAGTCAGTTAGGCAATACAATGCCTCCTATTCCGCGTTTAGGAGTTAATCACTATGATGTATGGGGTGAAGCCCTTCATGGTATTCAAGGTAGAAACAATAATGCCGGAATGACGGCTACCTCGTTTCCAAATAGTGTTGCTGTGGGTGCTACATGGGATCCGGAGCTAATAAAAAAAGAAACATCGGTAATTGCAGATGAAGCCAGAGGATTTAACTACGGTCGTATTTTTACGCTTACATACTGGTCTCCGGTTATTGAACCGGCAAGAGATCCGAGATGGGGACGAACTGCCGAAACTTTTGGAGAAGACCCTTTCCTTGTTTCCCAAATCGGGACAAGTTTTGTCCAGGGTTTTA
>CAZEXO010000187.1:0-7757 GCA_964516545.1 uncultured Melioribacteraceae bacterium | reverse complement strand
ATTTTTGTGCCGATTCCTTTACTCTGAAAAGCAGACAGCAATGAGATATTAATAACGCGAAATCCATTTTCATTTTTATCTAATTGTAGTCTGCCTGCTTTTTCCGAGTCTGCCATAATTATCAAATCTTCTGCTTCCGGATATTCATGTTTCATCGCGAGTTCGAACGCGCTGAACTGCATACCTATTAATTGTTTTTTCATTTGGTCAGGCCAATTATCTGCATGCAATTCAGCATTTTTATTTTCCGAAAATAGTTTGAAAACAAACTCTTCATCTTTCCCCGTTCTTTTTACTAAATGAATATCCACTCTATAATTTCCTATGGTCTTATGGGGTAATAACCATATAAACAAATTATCGGGTACAAACACAACCAGGGGGGCATATTTTCATGAGGCGCATCCTGTCCAGCAGCAGCTAACATGTTCTGGTTCATCATGGTTGTTGCCCCGGTAACCGGTGCAAAATTTGTCCCAGTTGCTTTTTTTGAATAATAATTATTAACAGGTGTACTTTTATAAATGAGCGGAGTGGGATTAGTATCACAATTAACAGGATGATTATGCGCGGGCATATTTATCGGAGTTAATTTAATAGTTTCATACCCGCCTGTTTCGCCCTGATGTCTGTATGAAGTTCCGGAACTCTGTCCGACACCGAGAGGAATTCTTCCGCGGAAATCGGGAAGATTAAAATAATTTTTTCCGTCACCGCCGTATATGGTTCCGATAAGCGAATATAACGGCGTATACTGCACGATGGGAAGTTGTTGTCCTTCGCAAAAAGCCCAATTCATAGGCGCATAGGGACCTGCGAAATATTTGACCTCGCCAATAAATCCATCCATAGTTTTCTCCTAATATTTTATAAGAAATTAGAATTAATAAATTTTTCTAAATATAGTATACCTCAATTGTTGATCCTGATTTATCAACCTAAGCATAATAGTATTCAATTGTATCATTACTCAACTTCTCCAATAACTCAAAATTTTATTGTCTGTCTTAATTTTCATCAGGATTTTTTCTCCTCATCAGCTTCTTGGAGGCCACATGCCGTTATAATTAATAATATAGTTAATACAAGCCCAGGGAGGCATGTTTTGATGAGGCGTACTACTGCCTGCATTTGCAATCATATTCGCATTCATATCGGCGGTGCCTGTTTGATTAGAGCTATAAGCCGTACCATCTGAAGTTGATGAAGGTACATTACCGACCGGTGTATTAGCCGGCGTACCTGCAGTATTACATATTACACTATGTGAGTGTTGAGGCATGGCAGCCGATGACAATGTTACACCTTCAGCTCCGCCTGACTGACCGACGGAACGCGGGGTTAAACCGGATCCATTGCCGGCGCCAACCGGTGCGCGTCCCCGCAAATCGGGCAGATTAAAATTATTTATTCCGTCTCCGCCGTATGTTGTGCCAACTATTGCATATAAAGAGTTATACTGCGTTATAGCAAGCGTTTGTCCCTGACATAAAAGCCAGTTTACCGGCGCATAGGGACCGGCGAACATTTTTACTTCACCTATATAACCATCCATAATTTACTCCATTTTATTTTATTGAATCTGGTTTTTACTTAATATGGTAATAAAAATTTTTCGTTAATAATCTTTTTGATGTTACCTTAAAATTGTTAACCCCGATTATTTGCTGAAGGTAAATCAGGATTCAACATGCTTAATACTCATTAATTTATTACGGACGAGGAGGCCATACGCCCTCAACACAAATGATATAATTAATGCATCCCCAGGGAGGCATATTATCATGAGGCTGACTACTGCCCGCATTTGACGTCATATTTGCATTCATAGTACCAAAAGTTGCTGGATTGGTAGCATAACCATAACCCGAAGAAGAGTCTGCCGGTAAATTATTAACGGGTGTATTTGCCACCGCTCCTGTAGTTTCGCATTTAACAGTATGGGAATGCTGAGGTAAATTTGCAGTTTCTAATGTTACATTCTCAGCTCCTCCCATTTGACCGGGAGTCCGCTGTGTTAAACCAGGTCCCTGACCGCTGCCTATTGGTATACGGGCCCGTAAATCGGGCAAAGCGAATGTAGTTGTTCCGTCTCCGCCGAATGTTGTGCCGATTATTGAAAATAAGCTGGTGTACTCGTTGATTTGAAGCAGTTGCCCCCAGCAGAAAAGCCAGTACACAGGCGCAAAAGTTCCGGCAAACATTTTTACTTCACCAATGTAATCATCCATAATTTACTCCGTTTTGTTTATCTGGTATTTAGTTATTTATAGAATAGCCGATCCGCATTTGATGCTTTTATGCCTGATCTCTATTTTCCGTTTTATAAAAATTATTTTTTTTATTCAGGATTAATGTTTTTTACTAAAAGTAATAGAACTAATCAAAAGTTTTATCTTTGTTGTTTTGAGCTAAATCATTAAGTTTTTATACGCTCATCCATAGTCTTATTCTTACACGTACTCATAATCTTCATCATAATCTTCTTCGCTGTAAAAGCTCCAAGGCATAAAAAAATTATAAAATTAGTCCCTCACTTAACTCAAATATTTTTTGTAGAAAGTCTGCTTAGTGTTGAACAATATACCCTAATAAAATTATTAATACAATTTCTATTTTTTAATATAGAGCATTTTTTTATTCAGAAAGATGTTGTAACAGTTTATGTGTTGTTTTTTATCAAAATGTGCCGTTATACTAGGCTTAAGATTTTTTTTTCAATCTGCGCCAAGAAAATATTTTTTCTTATTATTATTTAAATTATCTTCTCATGGCAGATTAATCAGAACATAGAAAGTTCGGAAAATAAACAGGGTAAAGATTTTTGTTATCTGGAAATTTTCTTGATGTAATCAGTCCTTTGGGGTAGCAGACTATTTTATATTTTTCTTAAGGAAATTCTAAACACAGGCACTTAAATATCCTATGTTACTAAAGATAAATTAATGCAGGTAATAGTTTTTTCATTTAGAAATTTTTTTTGTGATGTTGTTTCCCGTCATTTTCTCCTTTACGAACTAATATTAGCTTAATCATAGAATTTTTAAAAAGTATTTCAAAACGGGGATAAAATGAATCAGAAATTTTTAAAAAGAATTTTACAGGTCTTACTTTTTCTATCGCTGATATTTCCATTGGCAGTTCAGGCACAGGCTAATAAAACAGTTTTTGTTCCTGTTGATACGTGGTCATATTCTGGTACTTATACCTACATGGGGATTTGGAATACTAGACCTTATTACAAACTTCCCTCGGCAGAACGATATTTATATTATGACGAGAGTGTATTTGGAAATTCATGGATGTTAGTAGACATATTGGACACGCAACCGAATCTTTCAGGAGATCATATTAAATACGTTCAGTATCCCGATGATGTTGATCCAGGTGCTTCAGACTGGTATGATTTTAGTACTACTACTATAGTGCTTATAACTATAACCG
The DNA here is from genome assembly GCA_964516545.1 of uncultured Melioribacteraceae bacterium. Lineage (GTDB taxonomy): Bacteria > Bacteroidota > Ignavibacteria > Ignavibacteriales > Melioribacteraceae > JAHISV01. The sequence goes on along the minus strand of CAZEXO010000187.1, from coordinate 4,313 downwards.
ACGAAGCATCCGGTGTAGCTCCAACTGTAACCACAGGAGATGCATCATTAGTTACAACTACTTCGGGTACTATGAACGGGAATATAGTTGCAGATGGTGGCGCAGCAACCGATAGAGGATTTGTTTATTCCTCGTCAGATACTTCTCCAACATTATCCGAAGTGAACGGAACCACTGTTATCCAGGTTACATCTGGTACGGGAACAGGATTATTTTCCCAGCAGATAGGTTCTTTAACAGCCGGGCAAACTTATTATTATCAAGCATATGGTGATAATACGTACGGTACAACACATGGCGGGATAAAAAGTTTTACAACCCCGTCAACAAGTGAGCCGAATAAATATTTATCAGGCGTTACAACACCCGCAGCGGCAAACGGAGTTTATGTTTGGATAGGAAATTATTACAATAAACCCGCCTGGAAACATCAATCACAAAATTACTGGATCTATTATAGTTTTTATACTCCAGTTGAACCATATAATGATGATTATTTCTGGTATATTGACGATGAATTAGAAAATCATCACGGTAGTAATGATTATCTTTTTGATCATGCGGATGCGGCAAGTTGTCCCTCATCTGGATGGATAGTAGATAATGGATATGGTGTCGGAACTCCGGCGATAATTGATTATCCGAATATTTCTTTTACAAATGGTTCTGAATACAGCCCGGGAAATCCAACCGGCGGAACAACAAATAATCCGATTGGACAATTTAAACTTAGCGGTGAATTAGCAGGCGCTTCTCTTACGGCGGCAACGGTATCCGTATCAGGTACACGTACGAATGTTTCTAATCTTAAAATATGGAGTTCTACCGATGCAACTTTTAATTCCGGAAGCGATACTCAATTAAACAGTCAATCCGATGGCGCAAGTGTAACTTTTTCAGGATTCAGTTCTTCTATAACTACTTCAGGTACCTACTATTTTATAACAGCGGATTTAGCCACAACGGCTTCAGGTACTATAGCGTTAACAATTGGTTCGCAGGCAAATTTAACAATAAGCGGTGGGGCAATTGCCAGCGGTTTTGCGGATGCTTCTTTAACAAGCGGAACACTAACAATAATTCCGGCAATTGAAATGAACGTTAAAGGAAATAATACTTCAATTGCGGATGGCGATGCTACGCCTGATGCAGCAGACCATACGGATTTTGGAAATGTTGATATAGCTTCGGGCAGTGTGGTTCGCACATTCACCATTGAAAACACGGGGGCAGGAACACTAACACTAACAGATGCCTCGCCTTATGTTGTAATTACCGGTCACACAGGTGACTTTACTTTAACACAAACACCTAACGGTAGTATCTCAGGTGTAGGTTCAACTACTTTTCAGGTTACTTTTAATCCAACGACAACAGGATTAAGATCTGCAGCGATTAGTATAGCCAATAATGATGGAAACGAGAATCCATATAATTTTAATATACAGGGAACAGGAATTGCGGCGCCGGAGATGGATGTATCAGGACTTGGAGTATCTATAGTAGATGGCGATGTTACGCCATCGGTTTCTGATGATACTGATTTTGGAAGTTTACTTGTCGCTTCCGGATCAGCAGAGCATACATTTACCATTACCAATACAGGTTCTGCCGCTCTAAATCTAACAGCCGTATCTCCTTACGTTACGATAACAGGGCATACTGGTGACTTCACTTTAACGCAAACGCCGTCAAATAGTATTGCCGCCGGAGGTGGAACAACAACATTTAAAATAACTTTTGATCCGACTATAATAGGAACAAGATTAGCGACAATAAGCATAGCAAATGATGACGCAAATGAAAACCCATATAATTTCAGCGTTACAGGAACAGGCTTAGCCCCTGAAATTAACGTCCAGGGTAATGGTAATTCAATTGCTGATGGCGATGCTGTACCAACTACTACAGATGATACTGATTTCGGTAATCAAAATGTAACAAGCGGAACAGTATCTAAAACATATACTATTCAGAACACGGGGACATCTACATTAACACTAGGTGAAGATGCAGTTAGTATCTCCGGCGGACAATCAGGAGATTTTAGCGTAACAACTCAACCGGCAACAACAGTGGCTGCAAGTGGTTCTACAACTTTTACCATTCAATTTGATCCTTCCGCAGGTGGTACAAGAAGTACAACCGTAAACATAACCAACGATGATACAGATGAAAATCCATATAATTTTAGTATTCAGGGAAGCGGTATTTATATCGCTCCAACTATGCAGGCTAGTATGGTGATTTTTTCAAGTGTTGAAGCTGCTAAGACGACAATCGGCTGGACAAACGGCAACGGTTCTAACAGAACTGTATTTTTATATCAGGGTTCTGCTGGGAGCGCTTCACCGGTTGCCAATACAACTTACACGGCGGATACAAAATTCGGAACGGGTACTCAAATTGGCGTTACAGGCTGGTATTGTATTTATAACGGCGCTGGTACTTCCGTGGCTGTAACAGGTTTAATGCCGGGCTCAACATACAGAGCAATGGTTTGTGAATATAATGGAACGGCAGGTTACGAAGCTTATTATACAAGTACGGCGGCACCTGGTAATCCTTCAAATCGAACCATGGATGGAATAATAATTAATGAAGTTGACTGTGATCAAGCAAGTACTGATGAACATGAATTTGTAGAATTATACGATGGCGGAACGGGAAATGTTAGTCTCGATGGATTATCATTAGTCTTTTTTAATGGAGGAACGGATCAATCATATTATACAAAAGATTTAGATGGTTACTCAACTGATGCAAATGGATATTTTGTTTTAGGTAATGCCGGCGTTACCGGCGTTGATGCTACCTTTACAAACGGTATTCTTCAAAATGGAGCGGATGCGGTTGCTTTATATGTTGGTGATGCGACTGATTTCCCTAATACAACTGATGTTACCACAACAAACTTAGTTGACGCCCTCGTTTATGATACAGGTCAGGGAGATGATGTCGGTTTATTGATATTATTATCTTCGGGCGGACAAATAAATGAAGCCGAACGGGGCAATAGTGAAAATCATTCCAATCAACGAATACCTAACGGTACAGGCGGATTAAGAAATACAACAGCATACGCACAACAACCGCCAACGCCTGATGCAGTGAATTATGCTTACCCGGAAATAACATCTGCAACTTATGATTACAGCACAAATCAACTGGTTGTAACGGGTAATTATTTAGTAAGCAATGCCGGCATCAATAATGATGTTGATGTATCAACGCTGACCTTTTTGGGCGAAGGCGGAGGTACATATACTCTTTCAAGTTCAGGTGATGTAGAAATTTCATCAGCAACACAGTTCAGTGTAACATTAAGCGGATCGGATTTACAGAACGTAGAATATTTACTGAATAAAAATTTAACAAGTTCTGCTGGCGGCACAACATATAATATTGCCGCAGCTGATAATTGGATGACCGGAGCGCCTGGGGGAAATGATATTTCGGATTTAACAGGCAATGGAATAACCGTCAGTAATTATGCAAACCCGGTTATAACATCAAGTACTTACGATGCATCAACCGGTGTGCTGGTGGCTGCCGGAACAAACTTTGTCATAAATCCTTCAGCTAATGATATAGATGCATCCTTATTTACATTCACAGGTCAGGGAGGCGGAACATACGTATTGACAAATACTAGCGATGTTGAAATAAATTCATCAATACAATTTACTTTAACGCTCAGCGCAAATGACAAGCTGGGTGTATCGGGACTGTTGAATAAGAATGGAACACAATCTTCAGGTGGAACATCATATAATCTAGCAGCCGCAGATAATTGGATGACAGGATCTCCGGCGGCTAATAATATTGCAGACGCAACAACCGGTATAACTGTGAGCAGTGTTCCTCTGCCAGCAATAACCTCAGCTGCATACAACTACAGTACAAATGTATTAGTAGTAACAGGCACAGACTTTGTATCAAACGGTGCAGGGATGGATATAGATGTATCGATGTTGACAATTAGGGGAGAAGGAGGTTCAACCTATACATTAAACAGCTCATCAGATGTAGAGATAACATCGGCGACTGAATTCAGCGTAATAATAAGCGGCGCCGATTTACCCAGCGTAGAAGCGTTGTTGAATAATAACGGAACAAGTTCAGCTGGTGGAACAACCTATAATCTTGCGGCGGCTGACAATTGGTTAACTGGTTTTGATCCTGCAGAAAATATAGCAGACTTGCTAGGAAACGGAATCACGGTGAGTAGTTACGCCAACCTAACAATTACATCGGCAACCTATGATGCAAGCACTGGAGTGCTGGTTGTTACCGGTACTAACCTTGTAAAC
>CAZEXO010000186.1:0-7775 GCA_964516545.1 uncultured Melioribacteraceae bacterium | reverse complement strand
CTTGGACCACCGTTGAGCGAGGTTGTGAAATCAAACTTTTTTGATGGCGTTAAGCTTGAAGCAAGAATATTTTTCACCGAGAAAAGATTAAACCCCGGAGAAAGCCATCCGAGAAAATTGCGATCGCGTCCTTCATTTAATACTGAGATTTGTTGGTGATACCTTCCCAGGTAAGATAAAACACCTTCAGCTTTTCTGCCTGATAACACAGAGCCGGAAATAATTCTGCAATCGCCCTCCTTAAGTTGACCCTTTGTTAACTCATTTATATCAGCGCCGATTCTGGTCTTAAGAAGTCTTGGATTTTTTACAGCGGGACCTGCAAGCGATACTATTCTTTCAACGCTTAGTTTACCGGTGGTAAAAAGTTTTCCAACAGCAATAACGTCCTGAAGATTTATGTGCCATACAATATGTTTGCTGCTTACCGGATCAAGAAAATGAATATGTGTTCCCGCGTTTCCGGCGGGGTGTGGACCAGTAAATTCTTCAATTTGTATTTTTTCTGTTCCGCTCAGATCAACATTTAAGTCGGGTGATTTACAAAGAAATATTTTCCCATCGATGAGTTTGGATAAAACACGTAATCCGTTCTTAAAGTCTTTTTCCTTTTCTGCGAGTATTACCTTCATATCCGGCGCCAGCGGGTTTGTATCCATCGCAGTAATAAAAAGTGATTTTGGTGAAGTTTGAGGATTGGCAACTTTCCCAAAAGGACGCGCACTTAACGAAGTCCACAAACCTGATTCAATCAGATTATTTTTCACCTGCTCAACAGTAAGATTACCAAGTTGATTTTCCGGGAATGACTGAAAAGTAATTTCTTCATTTCCCTGAAGTTCAATAACAAGAGACTCAAAAACACGTTTTTCCCCCCGGTTTATTTCAACAATTTTTCCGGATGCGGGAGCGGTAAATTTAACTGAGGGCATTTTTTTATCGGTAAATAAAACCTGTCCCAGCTTTACAACATCACTAATCTGAACAAGCATCGTAGGTTTCATTCCGACATAATCATATCCTATGACGGCAACTTTTCCGGGATTATTTACTGACTCAATTTCTTGTTTAGGCTCTCCTGTAATAGGAAGGTTCAGACCCTTTTTAATTTTCGTGAGTGCCATGCTTTCCTTTTGTAGTTTTATTGTAGCAAAGTTTTTGATCAAGCTTATCAAAGAAAAATTTTAAGGCGTTCTCTGTTATTACACTTGTTCGAATAAAGTTAAACAACATTTTTTGGTGTCAAAGTTCTCAGATACCACATAAATAATTATCAAATCCTCTTAGAATGGGGATTTTATATCACTAATCCCCATGTGATAATTGGCTTATTACAGATTATACATACATGAACGAGAATCAAAGATCATAAAAAGAATCACAAATCTAATTCTTTCGCTTACTCCAGGCAAGCGTTAGCAATGTTTTATGATGTAAAATTATTATTGTTAGGATAAAATAACAAATTCCTGATTTACAAAAAAATTGAGTTGTATACTAATACGAACTATAGAATTATTGAGGGATTGATTCAGCCAGGAAAATTAATCAAAGAGTCCTTCACCAGTGTCTATTTTACTCTTTCGACTTTCAATTTCAAACCAGGCAATCTGGTCGCCTTCTTCCTGATATTTTTTAAGTAATTCTGTTCCGGTAAGCTGTGAATATTTAATTCTTTCAACACGATATTTCATCATTCTCCTGTTGAATTCATCGTAAGCTTTAAGATCACCGTTTATTTTCCAGTGAGTATATAATTGATTGTTTTGTAGTTTTTCGTAATATGCTTTCTCTTTTTCCTGTTCCCGTATCTTCAAAAAGTTCGCGGCGGTCATATCATGATCTTCAGTAACAAGTTCAGATAATTCTTCGTCGGATAGTACTGAATAATTAATTGGTATGTTTTCGATCATCGTAGCGTAATACTCAATTGTGTAGGGTATGAAACTCGTACTGGCTACTAATAGAATTACGACAGATATTTTAAGCTGGAGAAAAGATCGCTTCAGACTCAGAAAAAAGATTACCAAGCCAAAAAAAGAAATAAGTATTACGGGAATGAACGCGCTGACTGTGAGTTTTAATAATGCTGAATCCGGATTTAAAACATATTCCTCTGGCCAGGCAAGTGAAAATAAAAAAACACCGAGAGAAAAAAGTCCCGGAATCAGTAAAATGGGAAAAATTACAAGTAATATTTTCCTGAGTTGTTTTTCGCGGAAATATTCTTCTTCTGAAACAATCTTTTCATCATTCTTTTCCATGACAAATAATCGAAAAAAAAAGAGTTTTTTTTAGAATAAATCGGAGTTAACTATAAATATTAAATACTCTAGTCTTATTTTTGAATTGGCATGAAAATTCCTACACATTCACTGTGACTAAATGTAACAACTTATTATTGAGTGTGAACTATTATTTTTTATCATTGCTACCTGGATTCTTTATTTATTGAGGAAAATTTAAGTCTGTGTGCAAAATCACAAGATGCTAATTTTCAGTAAATTTCTTCGTGTTCATGCAAATTAATGGCAACATGAACTTGCTAAGTATAATTATCAGTTGTATTTTTTGATTGCTTTTAATAAATGATGAAGAACGAAAGTTGGTGTCGCAAATCGGAGAAAAGTTAAAACAAAACTGTTGAACGTTTTTCATTCTTAGTATAAGTATAGCGGAGTCAAAAAAAACATTGCGGGGAGTGAAAATTCGGGGGGGAAACACCGGGTTTCCGCAATTTACTCACCCAAATTAGTATAACATCCGTCAGATAATCACTGACTGATTTATACTTCAGTTTTATACCAATATAGCCCTGTACAAATAACCTGATCGTTAAAGGTGATGTCAGCCATCATTCTTATTACATCATTTTATTTGTCCTGAATGATTCATTCTGCGACAGAGAACGATTCGGGTTAATAAAAATTTTGTGCGAATGAAGACTATTCTTCGGAATAGGATATAAACTAACTCATAACTAAACAAGGGGGTAACACTCATGAAACTACTTCGACAGGGATTAATCCGATGTTTTTTACTCATTTTTCTTTTCGGAATTAATTCCACATTTGCGCAAAATGGTCCGATAATTATTGACCACAACTGTACGGATTTATCGCAAATCCCTGACAGCGTCATCGCCAAAGTACAAAAGATGATAGTACAACTGGTCGGTCAGTCGCACGGGAAACAAATTCCCAGAGGTCTTGAATTGCTTGCTCAACAGAATCCAAGATACAGCATTCAGATTAATACCGACTACAATCTTCTAACCGATAAAAACAAGTTGAGAATTCTCCGATCCCGACAGAATACCTCCGGCAGATGGCAGGACGAATCGGTTGATGATAACTTGTATTGGTCAACGGAAGATGGAAGACTAACAACAGAACGTGTTGCATCATATCTTCAAAATAATATTGACACTCTCGCCGCTTCTCTTTGGATGTGGTGCTGGGATATGTCCAGCCTGAATTGGGTTCACGCCGAAAACAATTCTCTTATCACATACACCGACGAGCGGAATCAGGCATACCTCAACGCCATCAATCGTTTTAATACTAATTATCCGCGTACCCATTTTGTCTATGTAACAAGTGTTACGGATATGAATGTGGGTCAACGCGCATGGTTCACCAACAATTGGAATGATGAAATAAGAGCCCGGGCAAATCAAACGGGGGGGATTTTATTTGATCAGGCTGACATCGAGAATTGGAATGAATCAGGAAATGAACGAAAAATTGTTACCTGGAATGACAACGGGATCAGTCGAAATATCTATCTTCGAAATGATGACTATAGCGAAAATGTTGGTATTTCTTTTCATGATGGACACACAAACGAAGCCTTATGCATTAAAAAAGCAAAAGCATTCTGGTGGATGCTGGCACGGTTGGCTACCGATTGGAATGGAGTTCCTCAAAATCCACAGACCTTAAGTATAAGCGGCATAAGCTCAGACGTGACTCTTAACTCAGCTACAATTAATTGGGCTACAAATTTGCCGGCCACTTCTCAGATTGAATTCGGGTTGACAAACAGCTATGGTAATATTACTCCTGCCGACGAAACATTTACTCGGAATCATTCACAAACTATTACAGGACTTCAGCCTGGAACTACTTATCACTACCGGGTGATTTCAGTAGATGGCTCAAACAATCGGATTGAATCGGTGGATAACATTTTCACTACTTCACCTGAAATAACCTATTACTCATTAACGGTAATTTCACAGAATGGTCTTGTTACCAAACAACCTGATCTGACTCAGTACGAAGCGGGAACTCAGGTTGCTTTAACCGCAACACCCATTGGAAATTATAACTTCATTTCCTGGAGTGGTGATGCAACCGGTACGAATAACACCATAACAATTATTATGGATGGAAATAAAAATGTAACGGCCAATTTTACACAGGTAACACAACCTCCTGTGGTAACAACAGACGAATTTCTTGCGTACTGGAATTTTAATGAAGAAGGAATTTCGGTTCTGGACCATTCCGGCAACAACAACAATGGTGTAATCGTAAACGCTGATCCTTTGATCAGCCGCATAACCGGTTATGAATGGAATGCGGTTACTCTCGATGGCGAAGATGAGTATATTAATTTCGGAAGCGCCTGTTTATCTTCCTTCCCGACAAATGAATTTACCATTGACTTGTGTTTTAAAGCAGAGGACCTCTCGCGCCAAAGTCAGATAATTTTCAGACGCGGCACTCACATGGCTCCTTTTTCAATCGCTCTTGAAAAGACTCAGATTAAAGCAGGCGTGAGAACAAATGAAAGTACATTTTACGTGCTTTCTCCTTCCGCCCAACCAATTATTACCGGTAAATGGTACAGACTTGTTCTCACTTTTGCCGGCAACGTTTTATCGCTTTACCTCGACGGAGAACTCGTCAGTGTAAATAATTCAATCACCGGTAATTCCCTCGGAATGGGCTGGGGAACAAATTACACCCTGGCAGGAAGAAACAGCAACCAGGATTTATCACTTAATGAGTTTCCCTTCAAAGGATCGGTTGATGCCATAAAAGTCTATGGCAATGCCCAAACAGCATCGGAAATATTAAACAATTTCCTCAAACCAGTTGAAATTGAAATGTTCCCTTCAATGATCGGTTACTGGAAACTCAACGAACCGGCAGGAACAATCTTATATGATTTAACAGGAAAAAACAGTCATGCACTTTTAGTAAACAGCGATGAATCATACTGTCGTATTCAGGGACCCGAAGGCTCTGCAATTCAGCTTGACGGAACAGATGATTACATTAATTTCGGGGAACAATTCCTTTCTTCCATTCCATCGAATGAATTAAGCGTCAGTCTGTGGTTCAAAGCAGATGATGTTTCGAGAACCGAACAGATTATCTTACGCCGGGGCAGATATATTGCACCGTTCTCAATTGCATTGCAGCATAACAGAGTTAAAATAGGTTTGAGAACCACTAACACACATTACCTAATGTCTCAAACATCAACAAAAATTCTCACCGGTAAATGGTATCATCTGGCAATAACTTATTCCGGCGGAAACTTAACGCTTTATCTAAATGGTAAACCGGAAAGCAGTTTAAGCAATATTCCCGGAACTTCTTTCGGCATGGGTTACGGTAGAAATTATACTCTGATCGGAAGGAATACTAACAATGATCTTACAGGAAACGAATATCCTTTCCACGGAGCTGTTGATGAAGTAATGTTTTTTGATTCGGCTCTGCCCCATAATGCCGTTAAAGTGTTATCGGAAAAACACCTCGTGGCTGAACCTCTGCTGATTGAGTCAGTCTCAACTTCAGTTACCGCGGCAAATGTTACTGTATCATGGACCACAAATGTCCCTTCAACATCACAGGTTGAATATGGTTTAACTTCATCATACGGAAATATTACCGTCACTGATCCTGTAATGACAAAAAATCATTCGGTAGTTCTTTCGAATCTCCAACCTGCTACTCAGTATCATTTCAGGGTAATTTCAAAAGATGAAATGAACAGAAATGTTCTCTCTTCCGACCGCATGTTTACCACAGCCCGGCCGAGATATTTCAACCTGACTATAAATTCATTAAACGGAAACGTAACAAAAGAACCCGATCTGACTCAATACGCCGAAGGAACTCAGGTTAGTCTTATAGCGAATCCTTCGGAAGGATACGTTTTCCATTCGTGGAGTCGTGACGTTTCGGGCATAAGTGACACGGCAATCATAACCATCAATTCCGATAAAATTGTTACGGCTAACTTTATACCTGAATCTTCCGTCGGACAGCATACAAGCGGACTTATACCTATGATTAAAGTTGATCCGGGAATGAATGTTGAAGTCGGCGAAGCTGTATTTCTTTCGGCAACCGGTACATTATTCGCCGGCGATGCCTCTCTGTTAAGGAAAGCAAAATATGAATGGGATTTCGGCGATGGTTATTCATTGAAAAAGGGATTCCCGTTTTATTACATTGACGGCGCCGGAATTGCCTGCGTTCACTACTTTATGAAACCGGGTGTATTCCCTGTAAAACTAAAAGTAACAGTCAACTCGGTATTCAACAATGAAGGAAAACCACTCGACGCGCCGCTGGCAGTCGATTCAACAATAATTGTTATAACCGTAACGGGAACAGAACCTCTCGCTGGATTCGAATTACAGCATGCCCCGATTCATGCCCGTTTATCACAATATATTTACGCGCAGATTCCGCCCTCATGTCAGTCAAATTCAACAACTTTACAGGTAACTCTTTTAGGCCCAGGGGAAACGTCAACTGAGTTATTCTCAAAAAGCGGATTGAATGCCGAAGAAATATTCCTACTCGATAATAAATCTCTGACTCAGGGAGATTATGTTTTACAGGCTGTTTTACTTCAGTCCGATGGTGAACAAGTGCCCGGCGGAATCTGGCGTGAAAAATTCTCGAAGGATTATTCGGGTGTGCCGAAAGTAGGATTCGATGAAAACAACTCCATGCACGTAAACGGAGAATTATTCTTCCCTATTATGCCGTTTATGATTGATGTCGGAAATATGCAGAAATTCATTGATTCAGCCGCTGTTAATACTGTGCATACTGAAGGATGGTACTCAACACACAATGTATCAACATGGACTGACTTCCTCAACCAGTCTGCTTCAAGAGGATTAAAAGTTGCAGGTCCGACTCGCGGTGATTTCGTCTGGGGTGAACAATCGGCTTACTGTCACAGATATAATCATGATGTTGATATCATGGCGGATTATGTCACTAAAACCAAAGACCATTCTTCGCTGCTTATGTGGAGCTGGACTGATGAACCGAATCTCGGCGGATGGAATCAGAAAGTATATTCACCGGTTCTGGCGGCATGGCAGTATTTCACTCATAAGATTGATAATCAACATCCGAGTTATGATAATTTCACTTGTTTTGATTGGCTAAGATATTATCAGGCGAATCCGACCCTTTATGATTATCCTCAGAGTCATAAATTCATGGGCGGGAAAAAATGGATTGCCGACGCCACGGGCGGTGATATTTATCCTATGGAATCACGTTTGCATGTAGCATTAAATTATTCCGATATCGGACCTTATGCCGCATACATTTTAGCTCAGCAACGATTACGCGCGAACAACAAAAATCTTGTTCCTCATTTCCCGGCTCTGCAGATTTGTGAAGAAAACAGTTCGGGCATTAATGCTACTCCGGCTGTAACTGACAAACAGGTATATATGGAAGCCTGGATGAATGTAATTCATGGCGCGAAAGGAATTCTTTGGT
>CAZEXO010000185.1:4689-7841 GCA_964516545.1 uncultured Melioribacteraceae bacterium | reverse complement strand
GTTGTCGATTGTTACGGTGTGATGATGAAAAACGGTCCGCGCGGCGTCTCGGTTAAAGATGTGAAAATATTTAAGTCTCTTCTTCTCTCAACCGATATGGTGGCTGTTGATGCCGCGGCTACAAAATTATTCGGTATGGAAGTTGACGAAGTTGAATACATTAATATCGCTCATGAAATGAATGTGGGTAATAAAAATCTCGATACTCTTAATATTAGCAGACTAAAAGTATAGACCAATGAAAACACATTTACTAAAAAAAATAAGAGTGATTATATCACTCTTATTTTTAATTTCGGTTACTTTTTTATTTATCGACATTAAAAATGTTGTTGTTGAAGAATCGGCTACAACCATTCTCTATTTACAGTTTGTTCCTTCATTTACAAAATTTTTATTCCTCGCCGCTTTCTCAGCTACGGGTTTTATTGTCGTGATGATTCTTACCTTTCTTTTCGGAAGAGTTTATTGTTCTTCAATATGCCCTCTCGGAACTTTGCAGGATATTATTTCCTATTTCTCCAAAAAGTTTAAGAAAAAAAAGGACAGGAAATTTATTTTCAGCAAACCGAAAGAAGTTTTGCGTTACGGCATTCTTTTAGTAGTTGTTGTACTTCTTTTACATGGAATCACACTTGGGTTTACACTGCTTGACCCCTACAGCAATTTCGGAAGAATTATTTCATCATTTATCAGACCGGTTGCTATTTTCGCTAACGATGGATTAGTATCCCTGCTTGAATTATTCGATAATTATTCCGTGTATCCTGTCGGGTTTAAAGGCGTTGAAATTCTCGCACTTGTTTTTCCCCTTGTCGTATTAGTAATTGTTGTTTGGCTTTCATACAAAAGAGGAAGACTTTACTGTAACACGATTTGTCCCGTCGGAACATTTTTAGGCATCATTTCCAAGTCAGCGCTTTTTAAAGTACAAATCTCCGATTCTGATTGTTCAGGATGCGGTGTCTGCGCGAGAGTATGTAAATCGGAATGTATCGATTCTCCAAAAAAATCAATCGATCACAGCCGATGCGTGGAATGTTTTAACTGCCTCAGTGTTTGTCCATCGGGAGCGATTACTTATAAAATACAGAAACCTTTCAGCGAATATTCCGAGGTAGAATTAAAAACAAATGAAAGTAAAACAGATGAAAGCAAACGCGACTTTGTAAAAAAGCTCGGCGTTTATTTTTTAGGATTAACGACAATCGCCAAAGCCCAGGAAAAAATTAATGTTTACGTGAATAACACTATACCGGTGCTTAGAAAAAATCCAATCTCACCTCCGGGATCAAAAAGTCTTGAACATTTTACGGAACAGTGCACAGCCTGTCAGTTATGTGTAACGGCATGTCCCACGCAGGTTCTTCAACCATCGTTTCTTGAATATGGAGTTACAGGAATGCTTCAGCCGATGCTGGTAAACAGCAAAGGTTTTTGTAATTACGAATGCACGGCTTGTCTAAACGTCTGCCCCACAGGCGCGATTCTTTCTTTTCCGCTGGAGGAGAAGAAATTACTTCAGATCGGGAAAGTAAAGTTCATCAAAGAAAATTGTGTTGTGGAAACTCAGGGAACTGACTGCGGAGCCTGCGCTGAACATTGTCCTACAAAAGCTGTTGAAATGGTTGAATATGTTCACCCGAAGTATCCGAATAAGTTTTTGAAAATTCCTGCCACCAAAGAAGATATTTGCATTGGCTGCGGCGCTTGTGAATATGCATGTCCGGCGAAACCCCATAAATCAATTTATGTTGAGAGTAATGTAATTCACGAACGTGCAAAAAAACCTCACACGGAAGAAATTCAGCAGGAGTTTTCGGAAGATGAGGATTTTCCGTTTTAGTATTATGAGCTTGGTTTGATATGATGTGAAAATTTCATCCCGAATTCACTTTTACTTTTGAATATAACAGGATACCCTATTGCTCCATTTTCATGAATCTACATTTTACAAGTTCATTCGAAAAAAAAAGCCAATACTTATTCAACTCAGTTGATCAGCAGGCGATAATTACCATTCTCCTTATCAGCCGGTCTGTTGAATGGTAGTTTTTTGACTTTCTCTGAGAAGGCAATAAACATTCACGCCTGATAATTGATATTTATGGTACAGTTGAAAGTGAAACTTTTCATAAAAGGTTATGTTGGTTTTATCACTGGTTTCAAGATAACAAGAAACGGAAAGGTTATCGCACTCGCTTAATTTTGATTCAATCATTTTACGAGCATGTCCCTGATTCTGATAACCCGGACTAATCCCGATTATATCCAATAATAAATACGAACCTTTTAATATTTCTTTTCTCTTTTTCTCTTTAAGTATCCCGATTTTGATAAATCGGTATGCTGAAAAAGGACTAACTCTCAGGAATAGAGGAACTAAGCAAGATCGGAATATTCTGAATATAGATGGTTTTGGAGTCGAGGAATTTATCCAGATTGAAACGCCTTCAATATTATTGCTTGGTGATGTTACTTCTCCTTTGTGCATTCCAAGATTAATGAGAAACACAAATAGGAATCTGATTTTTTTTTCTCTGGATGCCCGATTAGGCAGAATATAAGTAAATATTGGATACTCTATAAATGCTTTCCCTAATACCTGTGAAGCCGGATGAATATCGCTCTTTTTGATTTGATAACTCATAATTCTAAGGGATCCTGATAAGAGTTATTTATTTTCACTTCATTGGTCGATAATTGCTTTCTTTAACATGCTGCCTGAAATTTTCTATACAAACATTGAAGTCAATTCCATAAACATCTTTAAACACTTTTTCAGGAAAATAACTGTCCGAGAGGCTAATCATATATTTGAAAAATATTTCTTTACCATATTTTAATATCAGGTATTCAACAATGCATCCGAACTCAGAATATGCAAATGTAGCTTTATAATTGACATTCAGCTTTACATCGTCTGCTTTTTTTGTGTTGAAAATTGAGGGATGTAAAAAAGATCCTTTTCGAATATATTCATACGTTTTTTTCCTGTCCGGGTAAAATGATGTTCCCATTTGATTTGAACTATAAACGGCAATACCTTCTAAAAGCCATTGCGGATAAATAAAATAAGCTGTTATAAAATCCATGTGCTGATATAAAAGCGTATGTGATAATTCATGACGAATATATATTTCCATGGATAT
>CAZEXO010000185.1:1174-4679 GCA_964516545.1 uncultured Melioribacteraceae bacterium | reverse complement strand
AGCCTCTTTTTTTGGCCAGTAGATACGCCCCGCTGCGTCAAGAGCATCCAAAGCTTCCTGAACAGCCCAGGGTGACACTAACAGACTCCCGTTGGGATAGGCGTAAAATCGAGCCTTGGTTGTTGTGCGTTGATAGTAACTATCCGCATCACGAAAGAATATTATTTCTGGTTTTCTGATAAAGTTTAAACGGTGAAATTGCTCAACTGAGGGTATCAATGAATCTATCTTTGTGTAATTATAATTTTCAGAACCTTCCTGAACATAGACCACAACATTCCGGAGTTCATATTTTGTGAAACCTGTTTTTATGGGTGAATAGGCAAACAACTTTCCCCAGAGGAATTGATAAAGCGCTATCGCTGTAATTCCTAATAATATCCCGACAATAAACAGTTTGCTTTTTTTTTGTAATTTCATTCAGACAATCCAGTTGTTACTCTGTATGGGCATGTAATATTCCGTTCCGGTATTTATTCTGTACCTTTTGAAACACGGTAATAAAACTTAATAACAAACATGAATTTGTACACAAAGTTTTTTCACAATCTGTCTGACAGGAGAACTAACATTAACAATTTTCCGGCTACTGACTTGTGCGAAATTGATATTACTCAGTTGCCGAATAGTCTTGACAAAATTATGATGAGCGTAAAAACTCCTGTTTGTTTCCTTATTGTGTTTTTTAGAATACTCTATTTGTATCCGTTCACGTTGCGAATCGCAGCTTCAAGAGATATAATTTTATATTTCCAGTAGACTATTTTTGTCGCCTGATTCTGTCCGACATTACCAAAGTACTCTTCCCATGCAGTGGGACTTATTAATAATTCCGAAAACATTGTCGAGAGTTGACTGGGTGTCCAGACCGGTTTATAACCTTTTAATGCAGTTGAAGGAGCGGACGCGCTGCCATTAATATATTGCAGTACAGTATATTTATTTTCATACGCCATAAACACGGTGTAAACTTGTCCGTGCGGGGGATCGTGTTTATACCAGGGTACAACAACAAAATGATGAGTCGGTTCTAAACTAAAATGCCATACCGCAGTTTCTGAATTCGCACCGCCGAATCCGATGGCGACGTTTATCTTTTTTTGCAGTTCGCCTGAAATCTTTATCTCCGTACCGGGTCCGGTGTCGGATTGTATAGAGCCGTAAACAGCGCGACCAATGTATACCGGTACTCCGGGACAGTTATCCACCGAGGTGATCCTTCCGTTTGTAGCAATTGCGGTAATTAATTCGGGACCGGTATTCGGCATGTTAACCTCTCTCAGATTTCACAAAATTGTTTTTACAAATTCTATAATCAACTGAAATATACAACAACGGTTTACATTATCAGACTGCCTCTGGCAGAAATATACGTTTTATTTTGGTTTACCTGCCGCGCAGGCAGGTTCTTTAACATTTTTCATAAATTTGTTCTTACTTTTTTAACTCAGCGCCTGGTTTTACTGTGTTACTATACATTTCATATTTTTAGATTTCGCCAGGACTCATAATTCTTGGGCGTATCGAGTTCTTTTAATTGTTTCCAGGCTTTAATCGCTTCCTTTCTTGTTGCGCCTTTTTCATTTACTAAATATTCTGCTAAAAAATTTATATACCTTCCACTGGGAATTTTCTCAAATGGTTCTTTGCTTTCATTTAGTTGTATATACTTTTTAACCAAATCGCCATATGTTATCTTTTTACCGTTTGAAATTTGTTCTTCTCTCCAGCGATTTAGTCTGTATCCCGCTCCGGACTTTTTCTTTATTGCCGGATTACTTATTAATGTTTCTTGTTCGATAAAGGTTTTTGTTTGTTTATTGTTTGTATAGTTGATGATAGGCAAACTTAATTTAAGCCCAAGTTCGAAATCCTTAATACCTTTTGGTGTTATGTTTTTCCTGTTTATCATTCCGACTTTTTTTGTTCGCAAATACACTTTTATGAGTTCTTCGAGTTCATCCTTTCTAAGCTTCGCGCTATTGGGAATACCAATTTCTTTGGCAAAAGATTTGATCTCATCAGCATACCAATAGCCGTTATCAAATTGTTGCTCTGTTATATCTTTTGTTAGTTTTGTTTTTTTATTCATCACTATCCTTTGTTACATTCCTAATGTTATAGATTTCTATCTTCCCATAAGGGAAGGTAATTATTTTTTAGTTGAGCTCAGCCATGCTTGTACGACTTTGGTGTAGGCTGATAAACTTTTTATCCGTAAAAATGAATCCGTCTATATAGCTAATTACAATAACGGTTCACACACAGTTAAACTGCCTCCGGCAGAAACATACGTTTTGTTTTGGTTTACCTGCCGCTCAGGCAGGTTCTTTGACATTCTCGACGATTTTTTAACACAGTACCTGGTTATACGCAAGACTATTTATTAAGTTCTTCAAGATCAGTTTTTGAGTTTAATATCGCTTTAGATAATTCAAGAGCTACATCGATATATCTTTCTGCCTCATTATGCGATAGACTATATTCCGGCTCCTTTATTAATCACATACGTGTAAATCATTTTTATTTTCACAAAACTATAACTCCCCAATTCAGATAATTGTCCAGTAAATTCACTCTGCAATCCAAACATTTCCATCTCCCGGATTTAATATAACAAATATTATTTCATTGTCAATCCGTACAATTACCATATACTAATTAACTTTTAATCTGTTTGTTAAAATCCCGGCGTAGCTATGTAAAGCCGGATCAAAATCTCGGCATAACCATGCAGAGCCGGATCAAAATCCCGGCGTAGCCATGCGTAGCCGGATCAAAATCCCGGCGTAGCCATGCGTAGCCGGATCAAAATCCCCTTGTGAAAACAAACCTTGTTTTCCCCGCTATGCCATTTTAGCACAGTCAGTTTGGCTCCTAACCTTGATAAAAAAACATCCCTTCCACCCTGTCTCTGGGTAGTATCTTCCTGGTCTATGACTGGTCTCTTCCTTGTCCCTGTTTTCAGTCGTAAAAACAGACCAATTTTTATCACCTGTTCTTTGTTACTCTGCTTTTCTGTCTGCCAGTTAAAGTCGCAAAGTGAGCAACGGATAAAAATTATCTCCAATAACTTATGCGCCAATGACCAACACCCTCTCACTTTATCCTTCCATCCCACGCTCTGTCAAAAAAGAATATGTAAATAATTTACCGGTCGTGATTGCCGATTAAAGTTTTATAAAGACTCCCGTAAAGTAATGTGTTTGGGTTCCCCCGGCGGTTCCATCTGTATTGAGTAAATTCGTCACAATAGGATTTGCATTGGCTGAGCTGAACTGAGGGCAGGCTGTAAGAACGGTAGGATTCAGTTTACCGGAATTGGAATTAAATATATGCCAATCATTATTTTTTGCTTTTACCAGAAGCATATAATGTAATCCGAAATTAGCAGTATAGGCAACAATTATGGATTTTTCATTCGGGCGTAAATTATTAAGATTACCTGTTGCAATACTATACCCGTTCGGTTTAATCAGCGCAATAAATTTTAATAACAAACGGA
>CAZEXO010000185.1:0-1164 GCA_964516545.1 uncultured Melioribacteraceae bacterium | reverse complement strand
GTCTGTCTGCCTGGTTCGATCTATTATTGGTAAGGAAAATTTTTGCATCCTGTGTGATTTGTAATTTTGGCACGTTAACATATTGAAGAATCTTCCAGGGATTTACGTATTGCAGATTTATCATTCTTGTTAAAATCGCCGGAACTCTGGAATTACGTTTCCAGTCATCGGTTGCAAACTGTATGTTGTTGTAAAGATTTAACGATAGTGTTGTGAATTCCAATCCTGAAAAATATCTCTTCCGATCCCGCATTAACCAATGTACAGTTGACCATGCGCCGCATGAATTACCAACCTGTGAATAATCACCATTCATCACGCTGTAAATCAGCCACCTAAGCGTTTTACGGTAAAGTAATTTTTTTTCCTTGGGCAGGTTGTTTACTTCACTGACATAAACCGATTTCGTAAAATTATTTGTGCCTAACTTTTTATATATCGTATCAAGAGACGAGTCGTTCCGCAGGAGTCCGCGGGTCCATGGCAGAATATAATGAGGAAGAAGAATCGAATGTTCTTTTGATTCCTTTTGTGCTCGTGTTGCAAACTCCCTCTGTAAATCATTTGTTAACTCAATCCTGTTGCTCATATTTTTCCCTGACCGGAAGTTATGCGAACCTGTATGAATAACCTTTTTCGTTTTTCAAAACGAAGGATATTTATCGTAATTATTCAAACAATCATACACGTTTACATCTTAATAGGTAATGACAAGTTAACAAAAATCTCTTTCCATAAAAACTTATTTTCTTTATCCGGCAGGCGGGATTTTTGAAACAAGACTTGCAGAAACAAGATGTTTAGAGTCAGGAAGTAAAATGATAGTACAAAGTCTATAAAAACATTCTATACTTCATTCTTAATTTAATACTTTATAAAAACCCCGGTCAAACCAGCCCTTTGTCTTTACATGGTTGGGAAACTGGATTATCCTTATGCTGAGTGCTTTTGTCGTTCTCCCGCTTTTCTTTTTGGAAGGAAAGCGGAATTCCATCCTCCGGCTATTCTCTGTAGATGCAGAAGATGTTTCAATAAAATAATCAGCTTCACACAGATTGTATAGTCCTGAAATAGGTTGACTGAAAAAGTCAACTAAAACCAGGACAAATTATGAAAAAAGAAAAAGAAAGACATTACACTGAGTCATTCAAATGGCAAGTTGTT
>CAZEXO010000184.1:0-7854 GCA_964516545.1 uncultured Melioribacteraceae bacterium | reverse complement strand
GGATTTTTTTCAATTTGCTCGAATATGAGAGTCTAATTTAATAAATTATCACACGAATTTTATAAACGTGACGTACTTATTAAAAAAGGGAAATTGTATGACATCAAAAGATTATATTAAACTTGAAGACAAATACGGTGCGCATAATTATCATCCTTTACCGGTAGTGCTTTCAAAAGGCGAAGGTGTTTATATGTGGGATGTTGAAGGAAAAAAATATTTTGATTTCCTCTCAGCATATTCCGCAGTTAACCAGGGGCACTGTCATCCGAAAATTGTAAATGCGATGATGGAACAGGCAAAAACTCTCACACTGACCTCGCGCGCATTTTACAATGATCAGTTGGGTCCATATGAAAAATACGTAACCGAATATTTCGGGTATGATAAAGTTCTTCCCATGAACTCGGGAGCTGAAGGAGATGAAACTGCTCTGAAACTTGCCCGCCGCTGGGGTTATGACAAAAAAGGCGTTCCTGAAAATCAGGCTAAAATAATTGTTTGTGAGGGTAATTTTCACGGAAGAACAATTACTATTATTTCTATGTCGACAGATCCCGATTCATATAAAGGTTACGGACCTTACACACCTGGATTTATTGTAATTCCCTACAATGATATTCCGGCGTTGGAAAAAGCGCTTGAAGATCCCAACGTGGTTGCCTTTTTGGTTGAACCCATTCAGGGTGAAGCCGGTGTGTACGTACCCGATGATGGTTACATGAAAAAAGCTTACGACGCATGTAAATCTAAAAATGTGTTGTTGATTGCAGATGAAGTGCAAACAGGAATTGCCCGTACCGGAAAACTACTTGCCTGCGATCATGAAGGCGTAAGACCCGATATTCTTATTCTTGGAAAAGCTTTATCCGGAGGAGTATTCCCTGTTTCAGCCGTTTTAGCCGATGATGAAATTATGCTTGTTATCAAACCCGGCGAACATGGTTCTACCTTCGGTGGAAATCCTCTGGCTTGCGCAATTGCCCGTGCAGCTCTTGAAGTTGTTAAAGAAGAATCTTTAGCAGAGAACGCTGAAAAACTGGGCAAAATTTTCCGTGAAGAAATGAAAGCATTTAAGAACCCGATGATTGAACTAGTTCGCGGGAAGGGACTACTAAACGCAATTGTAATTAAACCTACAAACGGAAAAAAAGCCTGGGATGTTTGTCTTAAAATGGCCGAAAACGGACTTCTCGCCAAACCTACGCATGAACACATAATTCGTTTCGCACCGCCTCTTGTTATAACCGAAAAAGAATTAAGAGAGGCTCTCTCAATTATCATGAAATCCATCCAGCAGGTTTTGGAAAATTAAAATTAAGTTCTTTATTGTGAAATGCCGGGTATTCTATCCGGCATTTTCCCCACTATAATAATCAACCTGGAATAAGAATTTTGATGTTAACTGATGATATTTTATGTATGTTGTCCAGGAACTAATTCCGGGAAAAAATCATTCTCATGGTTATAAAATCTCAGGTTTTTGTCATTGGAGTAGTTTTCGCCTGAAGTCTTTTAGTATTGTAAAAAGGTTTTTTAGACTCGAATATTTTTTTATTTGGTAAAAAATCACATATTAATCGGCGACATTTATTTGTTAAATCGACCAGAAGCCTGATAGAGAATTAAATTAACGGAATATATTTTACTGAGTAATTATTCTTTCGCGTGTGAAAATCCTGATGAAATACTTATTAATTATCACCATTTTTTTTATAACACTCGCCGGTATTCAATCAGCCCAGGAGTCAAACTTACCAATTGATATTCAGATAGTAATGATGCCAAAAGTTTTGATGCTCGAAAAGAATTTATATCCGACTGATAAAATAGTAGTTGGAGTTTTATATGACAGCCTTTCAACTGAATCAGTTTCTCTCATGAAAAAAATTTCAAAACTGGTCAGAAATGAAAAATATGAGAAAGAGAATGTGAAATTTGTTTTTCAGTTTTATGATATTAGTAAAATTGAGGAATGGAATGATTTTTTATTAGATGGAATCCAGGCGACATATATTACTTCTATTCAACCAAATAAAATACTGTCTATCATTCCCGCCTTAAAAGAAAAAAGAATAATTTCGTTTACCGGAGATAAAAATTTATTCAGAAACGGATTATCAGTACTTCTGGGGCGGGAGAAAAATAAACCGAAAATAATTATTAACCTTGATAACGCCAGAAAGGAAGGTGCCAATTTTAGTTCTCATTTACTGCGTATGGCTACCGTAATTGAAAAGTAATGAAAAAAATGAAGCTAAGATCGGTAAAACAAAAGCTTGATCTCATCATCGGATCTTTAACAATGCTGTTCGCGCTTTTTCTGTTCCTCTACTTTCCATATAAATTCGAACAGGAACTTTTAAAATCAATTGAAAATAATGCCCGTTCAATAACTCAAATCTCCTCTATAATTGTCGGAGCCGGATTATTCTTTGACGATTATGAAGCCATCTCGGAAGGAATTGAACCTATCACTCAGGATAAAAATATTTCGTTTATTATCATCGTCGATAAAAGCGATTCTATTTACTATATATATAATAAGAAAAAAGCTGAAGGATTCGATTACAAAAGTTATGGAGACAACTCTCTTATCAGAACAGATGAAGATCTTTGTCTTTCATCGGATATCGTTATGCAGGATAATTTTGTGGGACGTTTACATCTTGGTTACTCATTAACAACGCTTCACCATGAACTAGCACAAATAAAAAATACTATTACGATAATTTCGGTGATCATTTTGTTGGTGGGAATTATCCTGACCAGATTCCTGAGCGCGTTCATTATTTCACCTTTGAAAAAGATGGTTGAAACCGCTAATCAAATAGCAAAAGGCAATTTAACTTTACGGACAAAAATAACCACTGACGATGAAATCGGTTATTTAGCTTCGTCGTTTAATAATATGCTTGATATGATTCAGGTTTCGCAGAAAGAATTAGAGACGAAGAATAAAATATTGTCGGAAGAAATTTCGGTTAGGGAAATTATTGAACAGAACCTTAAGGAAAGCGAAAGCAGATTCAGGGTAATTTTTCATAAAAGTAATGACTTAATCCATCTTGGTGAAATAATTGATGAAAAAACTGACCGGATAATTGAAGTAAACAATGCCATGCGTGAAATTTTGGGTTATACAACAGAAGAATTATTTGGGATGAGTCACCGCGATTTACTCTCACCTATTTATCGTGATACTGATGAATTAACCCGCATGGTTCTGACCGATGGTTTTGTGAGTCGCGAATCTGTTTATCAAACAAAAAGCGGTGAAAATATTATCGTTGAAATAAACGCCAATCTATTCGATCTGCTTGGCAGGAAAGTTTATTTGTCTATTGCCAGAAATATTACCGACAGAAAACAAGCCGAAGCAGCGCTCATCGAAAGTGAAGAGAGATTCAGAAGCATTTACAACAATGCAACAATTGGCATTTACCGCTCTACCGAGGATGGAGAAATCCTCATGGCAAATCCGGCAATTGTTGAGATGCTGGGATTTTTCTCTTTCAAGGAAATGATCGATTCAAAAATTCTGAAAGATGTCTACGCCAAAACAGAACTGAGGAAACAGTTTATTGATATGATGAAAGAGAAAGGTATAGTTTCAGGCTTCGAAACGATATGGATAAAATCCGATGGTTCGAAAATTTACGTAAGAGAAAGCGCGCGTGTTGTAAAAAATGCATCCGGAGAAGTTGATTTTTACGAAGGCGTTGTTGAAGACATCACAAAATGGAAAGAGACCGAACTGGCTCTCATCAAAGCAAAAGAAAGAGCCGAAGAATCGGATCGTTTAAAAAGTGAATTCCTTGCCCAAATGTCCCACGAGATACGAACGCCCATTAACACAATCATGAATTTCACTTCACTTCTCAGAATGGAAACCGAAGATAAAATCCCAGATGAATTAGCGGGTGGATTCGATTCAATCGAGAACGCGGCGAACAGATTATTGCGTACCATTAATCTTGTTCTTAATATGTCGGATATCGAATCAGGCACTTACGAAGCTCACATGACTAAAATAAATGTTCTCAGCGAAGTCATAAATCCAGTTTGTTCTGAATTTTTTAGAAACGCTTCCAAAAAAAATCTTAAGCTTAATATCTATAATGAATGCACTGATGAAAACATTTTCGGTGACCTTTATACAATAACTCAAATTATGGTCAACCTCGTAGATAACGCAATAAAATACACCGATAAAGGCGAGGTTAAAATAACCATGAAGGACGAAAATGAAAAAATGCTGGTATCGATCTGCGATACAGGAATCGGTATTGCCAGTGAATATCTTCCCAAGTTATTCAGAAAATTTTCTCAGGAAGAACAAGGCTACACGAGAAGATATGAAGGAAACGGCCTCGGACTGGCATTGGTAAAAGAATATTGTGACATTAATAAAACCGAAATTCACGTTGAAAGCAAAAAAGGAGATGGCACCTGTTTCAGGTTACTTATTCCCAAAAATGAAATATGATTTTTAAGGCAGATAATTTCCTCTGAATTTATCCCCTCCGATATATCTTAATCAGAACGCTCATTTTTCGTCGAAAAATTTCCGATTCTCATTTCAGGAAGTATGCTATATTTGCATTAACTTAATCTGTAATTTGTGCTAAAAACTTTGCTCAGGATTATCTAATGAAAAAAATATACACGATTTTTTTTATTCTGCTTCCTCTTGCGTTATTTCCACAATCGGTCAATTTGAAAATTATGGAAACTTCTGATGTTCACGGATCAATTTTTCCCTTTGATTTCACTACACAAAAAAACTCCAACGGTTCATTAGCCAGAGTCAGTTCTTATCTTTTATCGGAACGCGCCAGGTCAGATCAGGAAGTTATACTTCTTGATAACGGTGATATTCTTCAGGGAACACCGGCTGTTTATTATTACAATTATGAAAATACGAAAACGCCTCATCTTCATTCACAGGTGATGAATCACTTAAAATATGACGCCGCTACCATCGGAAATCATGATATTGAAACCGGTCACGATGTTTATGATCGTTTCAGAGAGGAATTGAATTTTCCCTGGCTGGCCGCTAATGCCGTTGATACAATTAATAATAAGCCATATTTCGAACCTTACACAATTATTGAAAGACAAGGGATAAAAATTGCTGTCTACGGATTGATTACTCCAGGAATTCCAAATTGGTTGCCTTACAATCTTTGGCGGGGAATTGAGTTTGAGGATATGATCATCACCGCAAAAAAATGGGTTCCTGAAATTATTGAAAAAGAAAAACCGGATTTGCTCATCGGACTTTTTCACAGTGGAATTGATTACACTTACGGAAATGTTAACGCCGATACACCCCGAAACGAAAACGCCTGTAAACTTGTCGCCCAGCAGGTTCCCGGTTTTGATGTGATTTTTGCCGGGCATGATCATGAGACATGGAATTTTTTCGAACCGAATAAACCGGGAGATCAGGTGCTTATTTTAGGACCGACAAGTGGAGCCAGAAATATTGCTGTGGCGAATATTAAAATGAATTTTGACAGCTCAACTAAAAAATGGGAAAAGGAAATTACAGGTGAAATCGTTGACATGAGAGACTATGAACCCGATCAGGATTTCCTCAAAGAATTTGAAAAACAATTCACCGTGATTTCCGAATATGTGAACCGTTCTATCGGTGAATTAACAGAAGATATCGACTCGCGTGAATCTCTTTTCGGTGACGCTTCATTCACTGATTTAATTCATTCTGTGCAGTTGGATATTTCAGATGCGCAAATTTCTTTTACAGCTCCCCTTTCTATTCAGTCGAGTCTAAGTAAAGGACAGCTCTTCGTGAGAGATATGTATAATCTCTACCGATATGAAAATTTTCTTTACGCCCTTGAAATGACCGGCAAAGAAATCGATAACTATCTTGAGTATTCTTACTCACTTTGGTTTAATGAAATGAAAAATGAGAATGACAATCTTCTCCTTTTCGAAGTTGATGAAGCCGGTAATCTGAAATGGTCAGAACGATTTAACACGCCCGAACTTAAAAATCGTTATTATAATTTTGATACCGCTGAGGGAATTAATTATATCGTTGACCTTTCAAAACCGATTGGTGATCGGATTACCATTACTTCACTTACGAACGGTGAAATATTTGAACCATCTTCTTTTTATAAAGTCGCTTTGAATTCCTATCGGGGCAATGGCGGCGGCGGACATTTGATTTCCGGAGCCGCGATAAGTAAAGAGGAACTCGATAAACGTATAATATTTTCAACCGATAAAGATTTACGATATTATCTTATGAAGTGGATAGAAAAAAATAAAATCATAACACCCTCGGCAAATAAAAACTGGAAAGTTATTCCCGAAGACTGGTACAACTCAGCAAAAACAAAAGACTTTAATCTTCTCTATGATTAAAAAAATTAAACTCCCCGAAGAAGGTAATGCATTTATAATTACTGTTCTCGTTACTCTCTCCATTATTTGGGGAAGCTCATTTATTCTTATGAAAAAAGGACTTGTCGCCTTTGATGCCGGACAGGTTGGCTCTCTGAGAATGTTAGCGGCATTTATCGTTTTATTTCCGCTTTCATTCAGACATTTAAAAATGGTTACAAAAAATGAATGGAAATGGTTATTTGCAACCGGATTGTTTTCTAATTTACTTCCCGCGTTTTTATTCGCCAAAGCTGAAACAGGACTTGACAGTGGTCTTACCGGAATTCTGAATTCAACAACACCGATGTTTACTTTCATTATTGGTGTACTTTTTTTTCAGTTACGTTTTCAGAAAATGCAGTTACTCGGTTTGATAATCGGGTTAATCGGTTCTGTCTGGTTGACAGTGGTTGGCAACGAAGGAAGTCCCGGTTCAATAAATTTTTACGCGTTATATGTTATTCTTGCCACGCTCTTTTACGGAATAAGTACGAATATCCTGAAAAATCATCTCTCTCATATTCGTTCTGTTCTAATTACAGGCTACGCGACAACAACAATAATGCCTCTGGCGCTGGGGTATCTGTTATCAACTGATTTTTTTGAAGTTATGAATACTCATCCCGATGCATGGTCGTCCCTGGGTTATGTTTTTATTCTCGGATCAATCGGCACCGCGTTCGCCCTTGCTCTGTTTAATAAATTAATACAGGTTACCACTGCTGTCATTGCAACATCAGTTACATATACGGTTCCGATAGTTGCCGTGATATGGGGAATTCTTGACGGCGAATCATTTCTTGCTCTGCATGTTGTTGGAATGCTGATGATTATCGGTGGCGTTTATATCGTAAATAAATTCAAATAGCATTTATCGTAAGATGGGAGCAATTCGTAAAATAATTCATATAGACATGGATGCATTTTATGCATCTGTTGAGCAGAGAGATAATCCCGAACTTAAAGGGAAACCGGTCGTTGTAGGCAGTCCGGCAAAGCGGGGCGTTATTGCAGCGGCGAGTTATGAAGCGCGAAAATTCGGCATTCACTCCGCGATGGCATCGGTTATCGCTAAACAAAAATGCCCGGAGTTAATTTTCCTTAAACCCCGTTTTGATGTCTACAAATCCGTCTCGGCGCAAATCATGTCTGTCTTTAAAGAGTACACCGATCTCGTGGAACCTCTTTCTCTTGATGAAGCTTTTCTGGATGTAACCTCAAATAAAAAAGGAATTACTTCAGCAACGCGAATTGCCAAAGAAATCAAACAGAAAATAAAAAAGGAATTATCTCTTAATGCTTCGGCGGGGATATCAATTAATAAATTCCTCGCAAAAGTTGCTTCCGATATGGATAAACCCAACGGGCTTTATCCATATCGGAAGCAACTTTTGCGAGGAATTTATTAATTGATATCCCCGCAAAAGT
>CAZEXO010000183.1:5344-7904 GCA_964516545.1 uncultured Melioribacteraceae bacterium | reverse complement strand
AAAATTGATTTAACTCTTGGGAGAAAAAAAGTAACGAAATAAACCTGTATTGAATGAAAGTAAGCAACAAACAAAACTTGCAGACCATGAAGGTAAGTATGATTGATTGCCAGGGATGTCAAATGTCTGTTGTTCAATTTATCCTTGACTTTTTACATAATAGGCTCGAAGTAAAACGGAAGTATGATGGAGGTTGCAGGTAAGTGGAAGGCCGGTTAACGGTAGGTGTTAAGCAGTGGGCGGTATAAGGTAAAGGACAGGTTTGCTGATTGACAATGAAAGAATATTTGTTAAATTGGGTTTGGGAGATGGAGGTGTTTGGATTGAATAGTGAATTTGCAAAACATTTACCTGAATTGGGGAGTTATAGTTTTGTGAGAATAAAATGATTTATACCCATGTAATTAACAGAAGCGCTGGAATTGTTAGTCCGTTAGACAGATAGGAACACATGAATGTTAGACGGAAAAATATTCCGGCTAACACTCTTGAAAAGAACTGGTCAAAAAAGAGTTAAAGATAATTAAATAAATAAGTTACAAAGATGGTACTGAAAAATTCACAGAATATTAGACGGATATTTTTTCTTTCTAATAATACAAAATGATTACCAGTTCCGTCGGCTCAAATAATAGTCAGGAGCTAAATATGAAACAAATAATTTTTCTCTTATTTATTACAATAATATTTTTCGGATGCTCTAGCTCTAGTAAATACTTTAGTGAAAAATATTCTGACAAATATGAAAGAATTAAACAGATTGATAATTATTTTGTTTGGGTGGATGATACAAAGGATCATATTCCTTTTGCTACGCCCAATAATTGGTTTTTAATGCAAGAAGGTTTTTTTGAAGCATTTAGGATTTCTCAAGATACATTAGTCGATAAAAAGACAAGTGATTATGCTAAATATGTTCTGGCATTTGGTTATTACACTTCTGGATTTTATGACTTTTGCGCTACTATCCAAGAAAATTTGCTAAATGAAGTAAACGATTCGTTAAAAAACCCTTTGTTAAAGGATATGGCACGTAATTATGAAATGATCGGAAATTATGAAAAGTATTTGACCTCTGTAAAAGAAAGAATAAAATCGAAGAATACAGCTGACTTATATGATTACAATGACCTTGCAGTTGGTTTTTTAAAAACAAAAAAATATCAAGAATGTATTGATGCTATCAATAACATTCCCCTTTCAGATGAAACAGCAATAACAAGAGTTACCTCTGCTTCTGCATATGGCTATAGATATGATTATCAAAAAGCAAGAGAAGAATTGAAAAGGGCAATTCAAAAAGGAAACCAGAGGGCAAAAAAAGATTATGACGAACTTATAAATAAAGGTGATTCACTTTATTGGATAGAAGATTATAAAAAAATTGTTTTGGATATCTTGCCTAGTAATTTAATTTCACACAAGGAACTAGCTATTCATGAAAATATATTGTATTCAAAGTATGCAGCCGTTAAATGGTTTGATGAAGTATTCTCTTTATATGGAGGAGCATTATATAAAGTTTCCGAAAATATTTCTCAAACATTTTCACCTCAAATACCATCAGAACTTTCAGGAGTTAAATATTCTTTCATATTAGTTCGTGGAGTTCCATTTTTAACAATGGTTAATGTGTTAGAGAAAAATGATTTTATTGAAAAAATTAATAAATATATTAAGTCAACAGAGAGTAAGAGTAAATATCTAATGTTGAATGATAGTTCAGCTATTTTTTATGACGCTGGTTGGCAAGCAGAAATGATAAAAGAAGCTTTTAATCTTAATAAGGATTGACGCACCTAACCTCTATTAAAGGTACAATGTCCCCACAGGGGCAAGCCCACCTAAAAGACGGTGGGTAAACATATAAAAAAGGTGCCCACCCGATCCGTGAATTAACGGATCAGAAAGAGATTATTTTATTGTACGGGATTTTTTAATTTTGAGGAGAGTAACTAAGAAGTAAATTATTATAGTTGTTTGAAAATGTGAATGAGTTACAGAGATAGGTATTCCGGCATCATAAAGTATTATTGCCTGTCCGAAGGACTCCTTTGGAGGTGTTTCTTTTTTGCCGGTTTTCTGCTAAAAGGTTGTGGGACAGGCAACCGATAATTATTTTGTCTTTTATGAAATGCCTTTTTACTTCAAGAGATTTTGAGTTCATTGTAATCTCCTTATTTATTTTGTGTGGTAGCAAATCAAATTATATTAAGAAGTGGAAAGGCACAACTAAAAATAATTCCTTTCCCTTATGGGAAGATAGAAATCGTTAGCTACCAAATTTATTGAAATGAAATGAAAAGATTTATAACCCTAAATATTGTCATACTATTAGTAAGTTCGGTATATGCACAAAATTCTTGGGAGTTTGTAGAAGAAACTTATATCAAAGGCAGTATACGAGGTACAATTAACAAGGGTTACCTTTTCAAAACTCAATCACGTGATTTTTATTTAGTCACAGAGAGAAATAGGCAACGAGTTAGAACGAGAAATCCGGAAGTAAAAATCCTTTTCAATGGTTGTTTTTAACAAAAATAAAAAACTTAATACAGAT
>CAZEXO010000183.1:1281-5334 GCA_964516545.1 uncultured Melioribacteraceae bacterium | reverse complement strand
TCTGTCTATAAGTTAATAATTGAAGATTTTGACGAGCCTGTTTTATGTGAAAAGATTAAGAATGTGATAGAGACTCAAATAGATGGAGAATTTGAAGGATGGGAAGGTGAAACAATTTTCAAAATGATGAACGGACAAATATGGCAACAATCTTCTTATGATTATATATACCATTATGCATATTGCCCTGAAGTAGTATTATACGAATATAATGGTTCTTGGAATATGAGAGTTGAAGACGTTGATGAATTTATTGAAGTAATGCATATTAATATTGATAAAGGCGCTACAAATAATTCTGTAATTGAGACCCAAATAGATGGAGAATTTGAAGGATGGGAAGGCGAAACGATTTTTAAGATGATGAACGGTCAAATATGGCAACAGTCTTCATATTCCTATTTGTATCATTATGCATATTGTCCAAATGTATTAATTTATAAAACATCTACCGGTTTTTTCATGAAGGTAGAAGGAGTTGACGAAAAAATTTCTGTCGTACAATTAAAATAAAAATATTATGACACCTTCTGAAAAATATGTTTATGAATTATCGCAGCATACTTTCCTTACACTTTGGTGTTATCCTAATCCAAAGGGAAAGAAAGATAAAGAATTATGTGATGTACTAGTTTTTTGTGATCCTCATATTATCATCATTTCAGTGAAGGAAATCGAACCAACTGATAGCGGCAACACATCTGTGGATTGGCAGAGATGGAAAAAAACAGCGTTGGAGAAATCATTTAATCAATTATACGGAGCTGAGAGATATTTAAACTCAATAAATCAACTAAAATTGTTCAATGGAATTCCTGGTCCAAAATTACCCCAAATTAAAGATAGAGTTTATCATCGAGTTGCAATTGTAATTGGTGGCGAAAAGAAGATGCCTCTTCTATGGGGCGATTTAGGAAAAGGTTTCATACACGTATTCGATTCAATAACCGCAGAAATATTATTTACTGAATTAAATACTATTACAGACTTCACAAAGTATTTGACTAAAAAAGAGGAATATTATAATGCTGGTAATTTTTCTAAACTGATCTTTGAAGGAGGAGAAGAAGATTTATTGGGGTTTTATTTAAGCAATTCGGAAGAGTTCAAGTCAGAAGGAACTTTAACTATTCTTACAGACGGGTTGTGGGATGGATATAAAATAAGTGAGGCAAATTTACAATGGATGGAAGATATAAAAGATAGCGTTATTTGGGATAATATGATTGAGATGCTGATAGAAGATTACAAAAATGATAGAATGGAAGTTGGGAAAGAATATGAAAATTTCGAACTTGTTATGAGGACAATGGCAAAAGAATCTCGTTATAATCGAATTATTTTGTCAAAGGAGTTTCTTGAGGCATATAACAAAAAAAATATTCGGGCTCACCCAACTACTTCCTATTCTGGACTTGGCTATGTATTTATGTTTGTAAATAGAGATGAATCAAGAGAATATAGACGAGCTGAATTAGGTGGTAGGTGTTTGATTATAAGAAAATATGCTCCAGAAATTAATACAATCATTGGAATCGCAACAGAGAAAAAAGACGGTGAAAAAGGTTTTTCATTAGATGTTGTTTATTTCTATAAACCAACGTTAAGTGAACAAGAAAATAGAAAAGCTGATGAATTAATTGAAAAATATGGCTGGTTCAAAAATATTAAAAATGGTAGCTAACCTCTATTAAAGGTACAATGTCCCCACAGGGGCAAGCCATGCCAAAGGCAGGTAAACCACACCAGAGGTGGGCAAGCCCACCTAAAAGACGGTGGGTAAACATGTAAAAAATCCGCCTTCGAAAAAAACAACTACGGCGGACAGGTAAGGTGTCCGCCCGATCCGTGAATTAACGGATCAGAAAGAGATTATTTTTTCTGGTACGGGATATTTTAATTTTGAGGAGAGTAACAAAGAAGTAAATTATTATAGTTGTTTGAAAATGTGAATGAGTTACAGTTCGGGATTCCGGCAGTATCGTGAATAACAGCCTGTCCGAAGGACTACTTTGGAGGTGTTTCTTTTTTGCCGGCTTCCCACAAAAAGGCTGAGGGACAGGCAACCGATTATTATTTTGTCTTTTTGAAGTGCCTTTTTACTTCGAAAGAGTTTGAGTTCATTGTAATCTCCTTTTTTATTTTGTGTGGTAGCAAATAAATTATGTTATGAAGTTGGAAAGGAACAATTAAATAAATATTTTGTTTCCCGAATGGGAAGATAGAAATCGTTAGGCTGTTTAATTATGTTTGACAAATTATTTAATAGAAAAAATAAAATTGAAGAAAAGTATGCAAATAAAAGTGTGCACCAATAATTACGCAGACTTTATTCGAGGTATTATCACACGAAGTGTGTTACAATTTAGGAAGCATTGGTCGTGTTATTTATAACTTGTGGTGTTTTTCTGTCCCCTGTGTTTCTTGCGGTGATTATGTACCAGTCGTTAGATTCACTCAAATGAAGTGCACTATTTATGAATAAAAATACTGGAGTTAAAATCAGATACTAATCTATGAGAAGACGAGATTTTATAAAGAAGCTTGGAGTCGCTGCTGTCGCTACAACAGGGATTTCTGGTATAATAGACCCATTTAACTTTGCAAGGGCTGCAATTACCCCCGGCGAAAAGGGCATCTATATAACCGATATGTACGTGGCGACTATTAATGGATTGAATGCTACTGCCCGGATTATCCGGCTCGATACTAATAAGGGAATTTCTGGCTATGGTGAATGCCGGGTTGAAGACACCAACGCAGCCTCCGAGCTGAGGACCTGCAGACCTCTCATTCTGGGCATGAATCCGACACAGGTCGACAAAGTTTTCAATGCGATTACCGCAGCTTTGAATCCGACTTCGAACTGGAAGAATATCACCTACGCTTCAGGAGCAATTGCCGCGATTGAGTGTGCCTGCTGGGACATTACCGGCAAGGTGTATAATGTTCCCATATGGAAGCTCCTCGGTCCTAAGCTTAATGACAGTATGCGAATGTATTGCGACACTCCTGTCATACTCAATCTATCCACAAGGCAGGCTGAAATTCAGACTCGAATAAACATGGGATTCACCTGGTTTAAAACGGATTTGAACGGTATTTTAAGCTGGTCCGATTATACAACATCACCCGATCCCAATCCCTACACCGAATCGGGTGGCTCAGCCAAGAGAATTTTAGATTCGGGCTATACTAAATATCGTGATTACGTCGCGTCATATCGACAGATGATAGGTAACGCACCTCTCTCTGCCGACCATTTTTTCCCCTGGTCCCCCCGCGGTAGCGGATCGCAGCTCGATGTTGCCTCGGCAATTCAGCTTTCCAATTACCTAAGAGAGCCTGGGTATCTTGATAAAACGCTGGGAGGATGGATGGAAGACATAGTACCGTGGCACTATTACTCCGAGCTCGCGCAGATCAATGCCGGTACCGATATGCCGCTTCTTACCGGTGAAGACATGTTTGGTTTCGACGAGCTCAAGAATATGGTCAACGCGGATGCGACTAATTATTTCCATCCTGATCCTACCACCTTCGGAGGGATACATCAGTCCAGGCTTGCCGCTATTTGGGCACATGAAAGAGGAATTAAGACGGCGCTTCACCAGTCGAACTCGCCGTTCGCAATGATGATGTGCGCTCACATTGCGGCGGGTATTCCGGATTTCCTCTCCTGTGAACATCATTATCCCGAAATATCATGGTATGACTCGCTGATTGACGGCGTTCCAAAACCCTTAATGGAAAACGGATTCGTGCAGATACCGGATGGGCCGGGCTTGGGCATAACGCCGAACGCTGCGGCAATGAATGCGCATGGTAGCCCATGGAAACAGGTGACATAGGATGAGACTTAAAATCATATTGTTTATGAATAAAAAATCCCATCATACTTCATGGTTAAAATTGTAAATAATGGAGCATAAAATAGAAATGAAAAAGTTTTTTCTGTACTTTACAGTACTGGTGATCTTTGTATTATCATTTGGAAATGAAGCGGTTGGTTTTACTCGTTCTGCTGATGCCAAGGTGAATGACAATGCAGCC
>CAZEXO010000183.1:0-1271 GCA_964516545.1 uncultured Melioribacteraceae bacterium | reverse complement strand
GCTCTCCAGCTCTCAAGCGGATGGATTCAAACAAATTGGCCGGAAAGCAACAACTTTTTCAATCTTTACAGCAGTAAAAACAAGGTCTTTGCACGGACCTGGGACAGTTTTAACGGTGGCCGTATGTTTCTTACTACCGGTGACGGCACGAACTGGACTCAGGTCGGTTCTGCAGATAGCAGCATTGACATTCTATCCATCGTAATGTCGGATTCCAAAATTCTTGCCGGAACATGGAATGGTTTTATTCAGTCCACAGATGACGGTACAACCTGGAATACTTTCACACCCACAGGTATACCGGCAGACACTGCCATCTGGTCCATTGTGATGATTAATACCACTCTTTTTGCGGGTACAACAGGTGATATCTATAAATCATCAGACAACGGTAATACCTGGACCGAAATTAGCTCGGGAATAGAAGTGGATACCCGTATTACATCTATTGTCGCAAGTGGCGACGATATTTTTGCAGGTAGTGCCCGCAACGGTGTTTTCAAATCGACAAACGGCGGAACAAGCTGGACTGCAATTAATTCTAACCTTACCGATACACACATCTGGCAGCTTGTGGTTCTGGATAATAAATTATTCGCGGTAACGTTGACCGGTGTTTTTATATCCGACAATAGCGGCACTAGCTGGGCGGCAGACCCATCCATCCTCAAGAATGTAAATTGCTTAGTCGCTGTAAATGACCAGCTTATTGCAGGAACTGATGATGACGGAGCCTACCTCTCGGTCGACAACGGCGTAACCTGGACATCATTCAGCTCGGGGATGCCTGTCGACACCCGTATTTGGTCACTGGCCGTAAGCAGTGATGGTATTTTTGCCGGGACAAGTTCCGGTATCTGGGTTACAGATTCTCCCACTGGAGTAATTGTAGAAAGAGGAATCTCAGTACCCTTAACATTTAATTTGGAGCAGAATTATCCGAATCCGTTTAATTCGTCGACAAATATTTCATTTAGTATTCCGTTTAAATCGTTTGTGTCTTTGAAAATATATGATCGACTAGGAAGAGAAGTGGCAACAATTTTCTCCGAAGAAATCTCTGAAGGATATCATACCCGGAAATGGAATGCGGCTAATACATCGAGTGGAATTTATTTTTATCGTTTACAAGCAGACTCATTTACGGAAACGAAGAA
This sequence comes from uncultured Melioribacteraceae bacterium, assembly GCA_964516545.1. GTDB lineage: Bacteria > Bacteroidota > Ignavibacteria > Ignavibacteriales > Melioribacteraceae > JAHISV01. The sequence continues at coordinate 114 of CAZEXO010000183.1, read as the reverse complement.
ACTTATACTGTTGCCATAAAACAATTCTGCCATTAAGTGGTGGCATATATAAACTGTTCCTAAATCCATTTTTCTTCGATGGCCATTTTTACAAGCATGGCCGTATTTTTAGCA
>CAZEXO010000182.1:0-7934 GCA_964516545.1 uncultured Melioribacteraceae bacterium | reverse complement strand
AGCGCATCACCTAAATTAAAATGTCCTTCGAAAGTTTCATACTCTTTGTTCAACCCGTCAATAAATTTAGTCTCAGCCTCGGCATATTTTTGATTGTTGTATAAGTCAACGCCGTCATTTATATGACTTCTTGCACTTTGAGCAAGGAGTGTTAAACCCATAAAAATATATATGGAAAAAATTCTTTTCATTTTAATCCTCAATTGACTCATCAAATTTTCTGAAGAGTTTTGATTTATTTGATGAAATGAACATTTCAAACAACAACAACAATATAGCGGGAATCAGGAAATAATAATAGCGATCTTCATACTCAGTAATTTTTGTCGCGCCGAATTCCGATTTTTCAATCTGTGAAAGATCATTATAAATTTTATCCAGTTCATCACTGTTGTTCGAACCGCGATAATAAGTACCGCCACCACGTTCGGTAATTTCCTCAAGAGTAACTTCATCAAGTTTTGTAAGAACTATCTGTCCGCTTCTGTCCTGTTTATAGCCTATTTGTTTACCCGATTGATCACGAATCGGGATAGGAACACCTGCGGGAGATCCGAAACCGATTGCATAAATGCTGATTTCTTTTCCGGCAGCTTCATCAACGATTGATGATAAATCGCCTTCGTGATTTTCACCGTCGGTAATTATCACAATTGCTTTTTTTGTTTCAGCTTCACCCGGGAAAGAAGATATTGCCAGTTTAATCGCGGGACCAATTGCTGTTCCCGGTTGTGGGACACTGGAAACATCCACGGCGTTTAAAAATAAGTTTGCCGCCGAATAATCGGTTGTTAAGGGAAACTGTACATAAGCCTCGCCGCTGAAAACAATCAATCCTATTCTGTCACCGCGTAACTTTTGAATTAATTTCGAGATTTCATGTTTTGCTTTTTCAAGTCTGCTTGGCTTAATGTCCTCGGCTTTCATACTCAGGGAAACATCAAGCAGAATATAAACATCAATTCCAACCTGTTTAACTTCTTCTATTTTTGCACCGATCTGAGGATTTGCCAGCGCGAGTATACTGAAAATAACCGCCAACAATACTAAAACAAACTTAACTATATTCTTGAATCCGCTTCTTAAAGGAACAAGAACACGCTGAAGTTTTTCACCGGCAAATTCTTTAAGCAGTCTGGATTGATTTCTGTAAGTGTACCAAAACAGAAATATCAATACCGGAACAAGGTAGAGCAAATGTAAGTATTCTATTCGTGCAAATCTGAACATATTTTTTCTCTGTTATGGTAATCCTTTTAAGTAAGTCCGAACGAGTCCTAACTCCATAAGTAATAATAATAAACCTCCGCCGACCCATCCGTAGAATAATTCCCTGGCATTTCTATAGGAGGTAATTTCGACTCTTGTTTTTTCCAGTTGATCTATTTCTTCGTAAATCTCTTTCAGTTTTTTGTTATTTGTCGCGCGGAAATATTTCCCGCCGGTGGTTTCAGCAACTTTCGTAAGAACCGCTTCATCAATTTCAACCGGAACATTCTGATAACGAATTCCCCAGGGAGTCTGAACCGGATAAGGAGCCTGTCCGCGCGTTCCGACACCCACGGTATAAATTCTTATTCCGAATTTTTCTGCTATCTGAGAAGCTGTTACCGGGTCAATTTCACCGCTGTTGTTAACTCCGTCAGTCAGCAGAATAATTACTTTACTTTTGGCATCGCTGTCTTTTAATCGGTTCACACCATTCGCGATTGCAGTTCCGATAGCTGTGCCATCTTCAATCATTCCGCTTTTTATCTCACTCAATAAATTTCTGAGCACCGCGTAATCAATGGTAAGCGGACATTGAGTGAATGACTGCGAAGCAAAAATCACGAGCCCGATTTTGTCGGTTGTTCTTCCTGCAACAAATTCATCAATAACATTTTTAGCTGCGTCAAGTCTGTTGGGTTTAAAATCCTCGGCAAGCATTGAACCGGAAATATCGAGTAACATGGCGATGTCAATTCCTTCGGTGTAAACATCCTCGCCGGTGGAAAAAGTCTGGGGACGCGCAAGTGCGATGACGAATGCCGATAATGCTATCATCCTTAAAACAAAGGGAAGATGCTGAAGTCTCTCCTTTAAAGTCGGTTTTATTCCCTTAAAAATACTGAGTGAAGAAAATGTTATGTCCGGAGTATTCTTTTTGTTTTTTTTCAGATACCAAAAAACGAATGCGGGTATCAGTAGCAGAAAATACAACACGTAACTATTTGCAAAACTTATATCGCTAAACATTTTCAGTCACTTCCTTTTCAACAATTTCTTCCGACTTGGTTTTTCCCACAATTTCATAAGCCTGTTTCATCATTTCCTCGTTGACCGAAGCCATCGGCTGGAATTTAGCAAACTTAACCATGTCGGCATTTTCCAGAAAACTTCTTGTTGTGTCAAAAACAGGCTGCATCTCGCTTACATTTTTGAGAAGAGCAAGCAGTTCCGACGAAGGCATTTCAAGAGCCAGCACATTAAATCTTTCTTCAAAATATTTCCGTATGATACCCGTGATTTCAGAGTGGTATTCTTTTATTTTTCCCGCCTGCCAGAGTTTCTTTTCTTCCAGCGAGACAAGTTCTTTCAGGGCAATTTTATATGGGGGAAGTTTTACGATCACCTTTTGAGGTAATAAATCCTGTTTTTTGAAATATTTCCGGTAAACGAAATAACCGGCAGCAAGTAATAAAATTACGCCCAAAATCACCAAAATTATCATGAGCCAGTTAAGTCCGATCCACAACGGAGGTTTTATGTCAAATATATCCGCAGAGGGATCAACATCAAGAGTTCTCACGGTTATTTTTACTTCGTTAGTGTTTATGATACTTTTATTCGTGCCTGAGCCAACGGTATAACCGATTGGGAGAGAAGGAATTATAACTCCCGCAGAATCATATTTAGAGAAAACGTAGGAATAGATTTCAGAAATTTCATTTTCGGATATCTGACGAATGGTCTCATTCTGCTTAATAAAATCAAGCATTTTAAGACTATCAACCACCGGAGGCATAAATACAGTTATTGAATTATCATACTTCAACTCGATTTGATAGTAGATATAATCGCCAACTTTATAATCTGACGTGTCTGTTGACGCAAAAACCTCAATCGACTGCGCTGAGATTTCTGAGGAAATAATTATCAGAAAAAGTAAAAATATTTTCTTTACCATCTTCTCTCACGTAACTTAAAGAAATCAACAAGCGGTTTAATATATGACTCACCGGAATTAATTCTTATTACATCCAGTCTGGCGGAAATAAATAAAGCTCTGCGCTGTTCTTCACGTTGTTTTATGTAATTATTAAAATATTCCTGGACATGTTTGTTGCCTGAATCTATATATCTTATTTCACCGGTTTCGGCGTCACGGAATTTAATAAGCCCGGCTCTTGGTAAATTTTCTTCACGGGGATCTTTTAAGATAAGACCGATAAGGTCGTGTTTCCTTCCGACTATTCTTAGAATTTTATCATAACCTTCATCAATGAAATCGGAGATTAGAAAAGCTATACTTTTTTTCTTTATCGTATGATTAAAATATTCCAGAGCGCTCTTAAGGTTTGTTGTGTTCCCCTGAGGTTCAAACGAAAGCACATCCCGGATAATTCTTAGTACGTGACTTCTTCCTTTACGCGGAGGAACAAATTTTTCAATCCTGTCAGTAAACAGAATCAGCCCGACCTTGTCATTATTCTTCATGGCTGAAAAAGCAAGTATGGCGCTTAGTTCGGCGGCTATTCTCTGCTTGGTTTTTTCAACCGTTCCGAAAACAAGAGAACCCGACATGTCAACAAGAAGCATCACCGTCAGCTCACGTTCTTCTTCGAATACTTTAACATAAGGGTGACCCATGCGCGCTGAAACATTCCAGTCGATACTGCGAATCTCATCCCCGACCATATATTCACGAACCTCTGAGAATTCCATACCGCGTCCCTTAAACACGGAATGATATTCACCAGAGAAAACCTCGTTCACAATTCCACGGGTTTTTATCTCAATCTGTCTGACTTGTTTTAATATTTCTCTTGTTAACATAGTTAATTAGTCATTAGTCATTTGCAAATTATCCATTACTGTCATATTGTCTTTTCCCTATTCCTATTCTAAATCTTAATCTCAATCTCAATCCTAATCTTACTCCTAATCCTACTCTATTCTAACTCTAATCCTACGGCACTTCAACTGCATTCAGAATTTGTTCAATAATATTTTCCGAAGTAATATCTTCAGCTTCGGCTTCGTAAGTAACGGCAACGCGATGTCGAAGAACATCCATACAAATTGAACGCACATCTTCCGGAATAACATAACCGCGGCGTTTGATAAATGCCATTGCGCGTGCGCCGAGTGCAAGATTTATTGATGCCCTTGGCGAACCGCCGTAACTGATAAGGTCTTTCAGATTTTTTAATCCATATGCCTCGGGGTTACGGGTTGCGAAAACAATATCGAGAATATATTTTTCTATCTTTTCATCAACATAAACTTCATGAACAAGGTTACGGGCTTTAAGTATGTCGGCAGGTGAAATAACAGGTTTAATTTCACCGAAACTACCGCCCACGTTACGACGCATTATTTGTAACTCCTCATCACGCTCAGGATAAGTTATCTTAACTTTGAGCATAAAACGATCCACCTGCGCTTCGGGTAAAGGATAAGTTCCTTCCTGTTCAATGGGGTTTTGCGTTGCGAGAACAAGGAAAGGCTCATCGAGTTTAAATGTCTCTTCACCAATTGTAACCTGACGTTCCTGCATGGACTCGAGCAGAGCTGACTGAACTTTAGCAGGAGCGCGGTTTATTTCATCGGCAAGAATGAAGTTGGAGAAGATAGGACCTTTCTTTATGGTGAAGTTACCGTCTTTTTGATTGTAAACAAGAGTACCGAGTAAATCTGCCGGCAGAAGATCGGGGGTGAACTGAATTCTCTGAAATTTTGCTTTCATTGATCCCGCTAGTGATTTGATTGCGAGAGTTTTTGCCAGACCCGGAACACCTTCCAGAAGAACATGTCCGTTTGAAAGAAGTCCGATTATCAGACGTTCAACCATTTCTTTCTGACCGACAATTACTTTTCCGATCTCTGAAAAGAGTGTCTCGACAAAGGCGCTTTCCTGTTTAATCTTGGCGTTTAATTCTGTTATTTCCAATTTTATCCTCTTTATTTGATTATTTTTTTTCAGACACGGTGCTTTCTACAATGAGCTAATTCAAAAGTTTCCGCTAAAAAAAGTAAAAATCCCCTGAAATTTGATTTTTGCAAGGGTCAAATATACATAAATAGAATTTGATGAGCCAAATTCAGTCATTGCTTATTATTCACCCGACCAGACCTGGGGTGAGCAAGTATGGATTAATACAGCCGGTGAAGAATCGGACAGATCAATTTTAACAACTGAAAATATAGCCACTATTACTGAAGCCGCTGAAGTAGATATCGTTCTTTAAAATAAATTTTACTATTCCCTTCCCCGTTTTATATTAATAATAGATTATTCTTCACTCAAATAAATTTTAGCTAAAAATTCTTTGTCCCCATTTATATACTTGCAAATAATTTCACGGTAACACTGCTAATCTGTAGTATTTTTTATAATTCATCTCTTGACATTACATAAACTTTGAGATAAATTATCGCAAGTATTTAATTGGAGATTATACTTATTCTATTTTATTTATCGTTTTCTTTATTAAACTAGTCACTCCTGGGGGCGAGATGAAAAATTCCATTCAGTTTATGGTTTTTCTAATTACAGTAATTCTCTTTGCTTTTTCATGTAATGATTCCGGGGTTAATCCTGAAGATAACCTTAAACCGGGACGCAGGGATTATGTGTGGGAGATTGATACTCTAAATAACCAAGATGAATACATAGGCTACTTTGAAATGTGGGGTGCAAATTCAAACAATGTTTGGATAGTTGGAGAAGGTACAAATAATACAGAATCAATTTTGCATTATGATGGATCGACATGGAAAGTTGCTAATGAAGGACAATACATTCGATGCAATTCAATATTCGGGACTTCCGAAAATAATATTTGGATCGGTGGTGATGAGGGGAAAATATACCACTATAATGGAAATGAAATAAGACTATTCCAGACAATAGAACAGGAAGGATTCAATTATTTTGGATTTTATAGTATTGACGGAAGTTTACCAAATAATATTGTTGCTGTTGGTGCGCTTGATTGGGAAACTGGAGCAATTGCCAGATTCAATGGAAATACCTGGCGAATAGAATATATTGCAGATTTTCCGAGTCAATTCATTGATGTGCTTATAGATCCCAATTCAATCAATCATTTTTATATCTGCTCTGTTTTATACAATTCGGAATTTGACGTTGCAATGTATAAATACGCAGATCATGAAATGATTAGAATTCAAAATGGTAGGTTCAGTGAGAACTCAGTACCTGTTGCTGATAAACTGGGTAATGAAATATTTTTTTTCTGGGGTGGAAAGATGTTTAGCTACTTCAACAACGAGTTCAATCTGTTTCTTGATCTAAGCTATCTTGGAAATTCAATATCAAGAATATGGGGAAGAAACAGAAAAGATTTTTTCCTTACACAGAATAATAAATTATACCACTACAATGGTACTGATCTTCAAAATCTGTTAACAACTGATCAGAATGATCTTCTTGACATAAGAGATGCGGTTCTTTTTGAAAATGAAATTTTTTTCCTAGTCTTAAATCATCACACTTCACAAAGGTTCGTAATAAAAGGTAAGATAAACAATTTGTAGGAGGTATTGCTTTTAAATGATAGGAAGCAGTGATGGTGCACTGCTTCCAGAAAAAAATAGCCCCTTGAGGTTGGCTCCCTCTCTTTCATTCTTTTTAAGAATGATCAGCGGCTATTTCTTTTTAAAACTAAAAAAAAAGGAGTAGAAATGAAAACTGAAAATATTTTATTTGTATTGTTAATTTTGTTTCAATCAACATTTGGACAATCCGGGATATTTAAAACAAACGCTACATCCGGAAATATTGTAGGAATACGATATGAAAAAAACTCCGGTATCTATTATGGTGAAAGTGTACAGAGTTACGGACAGGATCAATTCAACGCTTATCGAACTGCTATAAGATATAACTTATCATCATTTGTACCAGCCAATGCGATTAATGTTAGATATTACTTTTTTATTTCTTGTGCTGACGGCTGGTGGAATGGACAAATTGTTTTACTTGATAATTCCAGTCCTCTTCAAGTAAATAATACCACTTGGAATTTAATTGGTAACGGAGGAAATTTCGTTGGATTCAATCAAAATACTGTTAAGTATGATATCACTTCTGAAATCTCAAGATATTCAAGTAATGGTATTTTTACTGTTGGGATTATAAACAATAGTTCAAGTCCAAGATCTCTTGGAGTGGTTTTAACAGCAGAGTTTACAACACCAGTAAATGTAACGGTTAATACAAATTACGGATGTTCTTTATACATGGATGGAAACGAAGTAAGTAGTGGAACCCCTGTAGATAAATGGCTTGGTCAATCGCTTTCAGTTGCTGTAAAAGAACAACTCCAAGGATTATACAATTTAGTATGGAATGATACTGAAGCACCTATCAATAAAAGTGCATGGATTTTAGAAAGAACTGGTCTTTCCGATTTTATGAACTATAATACGTCGAATAACTACACAATTGATGCTACTTACAATGGAGGTACGATAACAGGATATTTAAAGAAAAAGTGCAATGTAAATTTTACGAACAGTTCTTCAAATCCAAGCCTAATTAACTCAATAAATGTGAACAATACAAATTATTTAACACCAACTCCATCTTTTAATGTCATTGAGGGGAATACTATATCAGCCCAAGCAATTCCAACAATAAATGGAAACAACTATATCAAATATCGTTTTGATCATTGGTCTGATAATAGCACCTCCTACAGTAA
>CAZEXO010000181.1:0-7955 GCA_964516545.1 uncultured Melioribacteraceae bacterium | reverse complement strand
GTATGATAACAAACAAAGCAAACACTGATACGGAAACAATTAAGAAATATATTTTAGGAACCGATTCGGTAAAAGATGCCGCTCAGAATCTTGTGACTCAGGCTTATGAAAATAATTCCAAAGATAATATTTCGGTTATTGTTGCTGAACATGGTAATCTCAAAAGAGAAGTAACGGAAATAACAAAACACTGTTATCCACCCAAAGGTTATATCTCACAAAAATTTTTCAACAACAAATATTTCCGCATATACTTTGCAATCATTATCTTGCTGGTGCTAATTATTTCAGCTATATTAATTCTGAAATAATTTTTCCTAAACATTTTTTCTGCATCGAAGATGAGCGATACCAAAAATTGTCCATACTGCAATAAAGAAATAAACTCACTTGCTTTAAAATGCAACTTCTGCGGAAAATCACTTCTGGACGATGACGAATCAGATGAAGTTGCAACAAATTTATACTGGGACGGTTTGAGCGGTCGTACACAACTTGCCGATACCCCCGATTCATTGATTTCCGATCCGCTTGAAAAAATTAAATCTCTCTTTGCGGCAAAATATGAAATAATCGATGAAGTCGGACGCGGAGGAATGGCGATAGTATATAAAGCCGTCCAGAAAAATCTTAATCGTCAGGTAGCTCTTAAAATACTCCCCCAGCATTTTGTACATGATAATGAATATATAATACGTTTTCACCGCGAGGCAAAAGAAGTTGCAAAAATGAATCATCCTAACATTGTCACTATTTTCGACGAAGGTGAGATTGACGGATATCATTATTTGTCCATGGAATTTCTCGAAGGAAAAGATCTTCAGGAAATCATTAAAGCAAAAGGAACATTGAACGCTCGTGAAGTTGAAAATGTAATCCCGCCGATTGCAGAAGCGCTCGATTATGTTCATCAAAAAGGATTAGTTCACCGCGATATAAAAAGTTCGAATATTTTTATTCTGAATAGCGGCAGAGCAGTGCTCACTGATTTCGGTATAGCAAAAACAGCCGGTAAAACAAAACTTACTCAGGTTGGTTCGATTATCGGGACTCCCGAATATATGAGCCCTGAACAAGCTGACGGACTCGAAGTTGACGGCAGAGGCGATTTATACAGCCTGGCTGTCGTTACCTATGAAGCGCTCACAGGAAGAGCTCCTTTTAAAGCTGATAATCCCATTATACTTATCAGAAAAATTATTGATGAAATTCCTCTCAACCCGCGTAAATTGAATTCCGATGTTCCCAAATGGCTCGATGAAATAATCATGAAATGTCTTGAGAAAAATCCTGATAACAGAATTCAGAACGGGCAGGCATTAGCAGATAGTATTCGCGAACATAAAATAATTATCGGTGAGAAAACAAAAACTGATCTCGCGGCGACTCTCGAGATTCTGAAGGACTCAGATAACGGGAAAAAGACACAGAAATTTTCAAAAGATTATATCCCCACACTTGAAAGAAAAAGCACTGTCACCAAATCAAAAAAAACTATTTCAACAACTACGATTCTTTCCGTTGCTGCGGTTCTGCTTGTCGCGTTTGTTATTGCCTTCAGCATGGGAATTTTTGATAAACAAACAGAAATTCTCACGGAAAATAAAGCTGCTTCCGCGGATTCATTATTGAATCAAGATCTTCAAAACACGAAACCGATAATAAGCATTGCGCAAGCCGAAAGTCTGAAAACTGATTCGATAATCCGTGCACAGAAGGCTGAAGAAGAAACCAGGTTAAAAATACGCAGAGATCGTGAGGCAAAAAATCAGCAGGCTGAGCAACAAAGACAATTACAAATAAATTTACTCGAAACAAAAATCGCCACAGCCGAGATTGAACTGAAAGATGCAAAAAGAAAATATGATCATGCGCAGAGAATGCGGGAAAGAAATTTAATTTCTCCGGGAGATTTTAACATCGCCAGAGAAAGATATGAACAGGCTGTGCAATCTGAAAAAGAACTACGTCAGCAGCTTTCCCGGATGAAATAAATAAAACAGACAGACTTTCGAAGAACAAACTCTCCAATGGGTGAAATTGAGTTTAACCGAAATAAATGCCAAGTCTATACTGCGTAAACAGAAACGAATTGATTCATGGTTCATTTCGAGATATGGAATGAACCTTTATCGGGGATGTATGCATAACTGTATTTACTGCGACGGACGCGATGAGAAATACAGAGTAGAGGGCGATTTCGGAAAAGATATAACCATAAAAATAAATGCCCCTTCCCTGCTGCATGCGGAAATAAAAAAAATTAAGAAACACGGGAATGTAAAACACGGATTTTTCCTGCTCGGCGGAGGAGTAAATGATTCTTATCAGCCGGTTGAGGAAAAATACCGAATAACCAGAGAAGCGCTCTCTCTGCTTGCTGATGAGAATCTTCCGGTTCATATTCTAACAAAATCGACTCTTGTAAAACGCGATATTGATTTGATAAAAAATATAAATTCATCGGCAAAAGCTATTGTCAGTTTCAGTTTTTCTTCCATTGACAGGGAGATCAGCAGTTACGTGGAACCCGGGGTTCAGCCCCCTTCAGAAAGATTAAAAGTTATTGAAGAGCTTAAGAAAAATAATATCCCGTGCGGAATGTTTTTGATGCCTGTTATTCCCTTTCTGACCGACAGCCCGGAAAAAATATATGATTCACTCAGAGCAGCTAAAAATTACGGAATTGATTTTGTGATATTCGGCGGAATGACTTTGAAGAGCGGACGACAAAAAGATTATTTTTTTAACGCGCTCGCTGAAAGATATCCCGACCTGTTAATTAATTATGATGTGATTTATGGCGACAACAAATGGGGTCAGGCAAACAACGAATATTACAATCATGTTAATTCGATATTTCTTGAGATCGCTGCACAGTTCAAATTACCGATCCGTATTCCTCCTTCGGTTTTTCGCGATGTTGTTGATGAAAATTCTCTTGTTGTTATTATACTTGAACAGCTTGATTATCTTCATAAAATTCGCGGTTACGAATCCACATATGGATATGCAGCCAGCCAAATTTCGAAACTTAAAGAACCTATTGTCAATTATCGGGACGATTTACGGGCTATAAACGGCATTGGAAAAATAACTGAAAGAATCATCAAAGAAATAATTGACTGGGGCAGATCAACTTATTATGAAAACCTCTTGCATTACCGAACTTATCAGTCCTGAGCCGGATATTGAGAAATATAATTTATCGTATTCGCGCGAAGTCTTTCACATAATATCAATGAAAAATTAAAGAGCACTTTGTTTGCTGTTTCAGGCATAACCTTGGTGAAGTTTTTTAAGAATGCCTGATTGAGAACCAATATTTCAAGATCAGTTAACGCGATAACATCGGCTGAACGGGCGGTTTCGCTGAGAAAAGCCATCTCGCCGAAAACTTCACTCTCACCGAAAATTGCCAGCGAAATTTTCTTATTATCCTTCCAGTCGCATACTTCTACTGAGCCTTTCAAAATCAAAAACATTTCATTTCCGAGCTCGTCTTTCTTAACAATTCTGTCGCCCGCTTTCGCGTGTAAAATAATTCCAGCCGATAAAAATTTCTTCACTTCCTCGTCAGAAAGATCTTTCAGAAGAGTATTTGTTTTTTCATGCAGTCTGTTTGACAGAAAATTCCAGAACTCTTTCATGGGAATTAATCTTTCCGTAACAAATCCGATATACGCGGGAAATGTATTTGAAAACCATTCGCGAGTAATCTCACTGTTTTCATACTTCTCTGCAATGGGAATAAATGGTGATTTTATATTCTGAAGATGTTTAATATCTTCCGTCAATAAAACGAGAGGAACGCGATACCCTTCTTCTGTTTTCGAAAAATTATTTTTATAACGCCTGTAACCCAAATGTTCATAAAACTGAACCAATGCTGGAGCGCAATCGCTGAAATCAAACATGATTTTTTTCTGCCGAAGAAGTCTGTATGCAGCGTTGAGAATTTTTCCTAATAATGTCGTGTTCCGCCATCTTGGGTCTAAAACCAGCTTTGAAGTAAAACCAAAATCCTGAGAACGAAAATCCTTAAAACTATCCAGTCCGTAATTGTTTTTTTGTTCATCTGAAAAAGTTAAATCCGCACCGTGGTTTATTCTGAAAGTAGCAACGATCTCATTATTCGATTCGGCGAAAATAAGAATTGCCGTATCATCCAGCCCATCCTGAATACTCCCTTCTTTATCAGCGCCTTTTTCTATTTTGTACCGGAACCTGAATATTTTCTCACGTTCTTCTGGTGATTGAGCTACATTAATTTCAACAGCCGACTGATTGAGTTTTGTGGTATCCATATATTGCCTGTATCTTTTTCAATTTATGAGGTAACATTTTCTGTTATCTGTTTGAGTTTCTTCATGAAGATTTTGCCAGTCAATTCTCACATCGAAATATTTCCCGTAATCATCTTGATTGAGTCCGTTAAAAATTACGCTTACAACTCTCAGGTTCGGAGAATTATCTCCTGTATTTTCATACCTGAAAACAAGATCATTTTTTTTCGACTCATTGATATGGAAAAATGAAATAGTGTACTTCCCGAATATTTGCTGCCCGGCAGATGAGTATTCCTGCCTGAAGACTCTGAGTTGTTTGCCGCGACGGGTGATAATTTCTTCTTCAAGAATTATTTCGGAGACCGGAGAATTTCTTTCAACACGAAGAAGCAAAGTCTGATCCGAGTTATTCATGTAAGTAAAAAGTCCGCTGATCTTTTTATCAGGAGTGAATTCAGATTCCAAAATACAGCCGGATGTAAGAATGGATTGACCGAAACTTACGGAAACGAACAAAAGAAAAAATACTATTGCGATAACTTTTCTCATCTTCCTAAATAAAGTATAAGTATGGTCCAAATATAAAACAATGATAATACAATAATCAGGAAAATTACCTGGCGATTAGTAACTTATAAAAGGATTTTATTTACCAACACGGAAGAAAAATTGCCCACAATTTTCATCATGGGCAATAAAAGAAATTATAATAATCCTCTTCCCTTTAAGAGAGGTTCGACTTTCGGTTCGCGTCCTCTGAATTTTTTGTAAAGCGCCATACCGTCTTCAGTACCGCCCCGTTCAAGAACATTTTTTCGGAAAGAAGTTGCAGCAGCCTGATCGAATAATGATGTTTCTTTGAATGCCTCGAAAGCATCTTTATCCAATACTTCCGCCCAGATGTAGCTGTAATATCCCGAAGAATAACCGCCCGCAAAAATGTGTCTGTAGTATGTGCTTCTGTAACGGAATGCTATTTCAGGAATCAATCCTAATTTTTCCGCGATATTTTTTTCGAACTCAAGAACATTTGTTACATTAAATTCAGTTAGGGTATGCCAATACATGTCAAGGTATGCTGCGGCAATAAATTCCACAGTTGTAAATCCCTGGTTAAAGTGTCCTGCATCTTCAATTTTTTTTATTAATTCATCAGGAATAGGTTCGCCTGTTTGGTAATGACGGGCATACATTTTTAAGACTTCGGGATTTAGCGCCCAGTTTTCCATAATCTGTGATGGTAACTCTACAAAGTCCCATTGAACATTTGTACCGGCTAATGAAACATAATTTACATTTGAAAGTATGCTGTGAAGAGCATGACCGAATTCGTGGAATAATGTTAAGGCTTCATCAAGTGAAAGCAATGATGGCGTATCGGAAGTAGGTTTTGTAAAATTGCCGCAGTTATAAATTATCGGACGAACATCTTTCCCGTCAATTTTATACTGCTGCACGAAGTTGTTCATCCATGCACCGCCGCGTTTTGATTCGCGCGGGAAATAATCTGTGAGTAAAATCGCAAGGTGACTTCCGTCAGCATCCAGAATTTCAAAAGTCTTCACGTCTTCATGATATTTCGGCAGATCGGTTCTTTCGATAAATTTCAGTCCCCATAATTTTGTTGTTACGGCAAACACACCTTCAATCACATTCTCAAGTTTGAAATAAGGACGGAGAGTTTCCTCATCAAGATCATATTTTGCTTTTTTCACTTTATCGGCATAGAACCACCAATCCCATGCTTCCAGCTTAATCTTCTCACCTTCTTCATCGGCAATCTCCTGCATATCCTTCAGCTCTGATTTCGCGCGTTCAAGAGCCGGTTTCCAGATCAAATCTAAAAGTTTAAAAACCTCATCGGATGTTTTCGCCATTCGCTCTTCAAGGGTAAATTCGGCATGGGATTTATACCCAAGCAGATTCGCTCTTTCAAGTCTCAGCCTGGCGATTTTTAATAATGTTTCTTTGTTATCAAGTTCATCATTATTATTTCCCTGATTGATGTACGCCTTGTAAATTATTTCACGCAAATCTCTTTTTGTCGAATAAGTCAGGAATGGGTCCATACTTGGTCTTGAAAGTGTAAAAACCCATTTACCTTCATGACCGCGCGCCCTGGCGGTTTCTTCGGCTGCTTTTATCGCGCCTTCCGGTAATCCGGTTAGGTCTTCTTTTTTATCAATCACTAATTCGAATTTATTTGTTTCATCAAGAACATTTTTTCCAAACTTGATTATTAACAGGGCTAATTCCGAGTTTATTTTTCTCAGTTGATCTTTCAGCTCAGGACTAAGATTCGCCCCGTTTCTTTCAAAACCTTTGTAGGTATTTTTGAGAAGTGTATATTGTTCAGGATTGAGTTCCAGTTTATCTCTTTGATTCCATACTTCTTTTACTCTTTGGAATAATTTTTCATTGAGAGCAATATCATCTCTGTGTCTTGACAAAAGAGGAGCCGATTCTTCATCAACTTTTTGCATCGCTTCGTTTGTATTTGCTGAATTAAGATTATCGAAAGTCAGACTTACAAGAGTTAGTAATTCACCCGCGCGATCAAGGGCTACAATAGTATTCTCAAATGATGGTGGTTCGGAATTTGTAATTATCGACTCGATTTCTTCTATGTGCAGTTTCATCGCTTCTTTCATTGCCGGAAGAAAATGTTCGGTCTTAATTTTTTCGAAAGGCGGAATTCCGAATGGCGTTTCAAATTTTTCAAGAAACGGATTACCAGATTGAGCGTAAATAAAATTTAGTGCCATAATAATTAGTAGTGTTATGTTAATAAATAATTTCATATTTCCCCCGAGGAATTATGTTTATTAAATACTTTTCGGAAGTAAGTATAATGAAAGAAATGATGTCAGAAAAGTCCGGTTCTGATTTTTATCATCTGATATCCTGAAATTTCTTAACGATGATAACTGAATAATTATTTTTTCAGATTGTAATAAATTTCGGTTTTTTCTTTCATCAGTTTTTGATGCGGTTCGAGAGTAGCATCCCGGTAAACATGTCTTGCCCAGCCCATCAGAACAACTGTAATGGAAAGTAATAATACAATATGAGTAAAATACTTACCCACGGTGAGATTTGTATTTTTAACTTCTTTCCAAAGAAAGTGAAGAGCAGCAAGAGCAAAAATAATTGCGACAGAAATGACTCCGATCAGGTGCATGTTAACGCTATCCCAGGGAAGAGTAAATAACACCAGAGGACCAAAAATTACCTGCGAACATGTTATGTAAAATGTAAGTTTATAACCTAACTTTTTAATTTCATCTCTTGAAAAACCAGGTAACTTTTCTTCGAAACGGTAGGAACTCCTTCCGAAATACCAGGCGATGAACAGACCAGTTACCGCCATTGTACCGGCAAGAAAATGAAAATATCTCGGAATAACGTTCCAGAAAATCATGGCTGAGAAAGCGCCTCTGACCTCTTCCCATCTCGCCGGGAATAACATAAGATTTATATTCGTGAGAAAAATCAGCGGGATAAAAAGAAAAATTAATGTTGCGCTTCCGCCAATCAGAAGATGTAGCTTTTTGTTCTTGCTGAAGACATCCCATTTATATTTATGATAATATGTGATGAGAAATGCAATTATCAGCAGAGGAATAATTGATATCCATAAATTTCCTGTCAAGGCATTAGCGGAAT
>CAZEXO010000180.1:0-7965 GCA_964516545.1 uncultured Melioribacteraceae bacterium | reverse complement strand
TATTTTGCAAAAGAATTGGCAACGGACCTGTAACAAGATACCTTATGAGGGGCATTCTTAATTCAATATTCATCAAAGAATATTTTGTACCGATTTGTTCAGCATAGTCATAACCACGTAAGGGAAGCGCCGGACTGAGAAAAGCAAAATCCGAAGGGTTTCTTAATGGAATATCCCCCGTTCGGAATGATCTGTTCAGCCAGTTTTCAGTACCGCCGATAATAAATCTTTGAGGATTTCCTCCACCTGAATAACCACCTGATAGCCTGAAAACAAATGAGTTATCATACCAGAAACGGAAATATTTTCTGTAATCCCAAACAAGTGAATAAAAACTTTGATTCGATCTTGTGATTCCCGGGTCGCCAAAAAGTGTTAAATTATATCTCGTCCCTTCAATAGGTGAGTAATATCCCCAAAAACTATTATCGTAAACATAACTTACTGAGGGAATTATGAATGTATTTTTTTGGGACTCAATTTCAATATTATCAAGATTTTCTGAGGTTACATTCTGAACAGCTAACCCGAAATCGAATCGGTTGAATCTGCTGAAAGGGTAACTAAAATTAACAACTGCGGATATATTCCGAAATCTATATAGTTCCGAAAAGAATCCGTTCGATAAATAAACGAATCGTGCAGTGTGAAATAATTCCACTCCGTAATTCAACCGGTTTTCAAGGTTATTATACGCTAATCCATAATCACTGTTTTTTAAGTCTATCTGCATACTGGTGACGCCGATAAGCCTGTGGTTACCGAGCATATCACTGAAAGATAATACTGTTGTACCCATCAAACCATACAATGTACCGTAACCGGCGTTCGCATAGACTAAGTCAGGAGTAAAATGAATTTTATATTTGTTAACAAGATAATTTCCATCTTCATCAAGTGTTTCGGTGAAAATTTCTTCACGATTTATTGATTCATCCTCCTGAGTTTTGACTACATCATCCTGCCCGAAAATATACCGTGAATAATCAGTCATGACTGTATCTTTTTCAGAGGTTTTTTCATCTTCAAATTGACCTGCGAAAATTTCCGGAGATTGGAGTGAGTCAAATGAAAACTCATCCGAGTCTGTAGAATCTGTTTCAGCAATTTCAGTGACGGATTTTGTAGAATCTTTAGCAACCATTTTTTTCGTTTCTTCGGCGCTGGCAATTTCAGTTTTGCTTTCACTTACAATATTGTCAATATTTAAGTCGGCTATTGCCGAGGTAATGCTTTCTTCAACGGCAGTTTTATTACTTTTATCAATCAGAGTAGACATAAAGTTAGTTGGAACCAACTCTTCCACTTTCAAATCTATGTCGAAAGGATTATTAATGATGAAAATATTGTTTCCGCTTTTATATTCAGTATCAAATGCAAGTTTAATTCCATCCTTCGAAAGAGAAATCTGCTGAACGCTTGAAATGGAATTTGTAATAGGCCAGGCGGGTAAATCGGTAATTTTTGATACCATATCACCGTAGCTGAAAACAATACGTTTTTTATAAATGTTATCAATTCCATTTTTATCGGAAATAAATAAAATGTGTTTTCCGTCGGGAGAAACGATCGGAGCGGTTTCTGTACTTAATTCCCATTCGGTCACGCGAAGTGTTTCACCTGTCTCCAGATCAGCAATATAAAGATCCATTTGGCCTGTCTGGTAATAAAAAATATCAAATTCATCGTCTATAGATTTCATATCAAGATAACTGCCTCTGTCTGACGAAAAAACAATTCGATGGGAGTCAGGGAACCAGGAGACTGATGTTTCAGAAAACTGGTCATTCGTATAATTAACCAGGTTTCCGTTGGCGAAATCATAAATATAAATATCTGATTGGACCGCATCGTTGCCGACGAAAGCTAATTTCTTCCCGTCAGGCGACCAGCTCGCAGCTCCGATTCCACCCATTTTTATAGGAAGCAAATACGAGTCATCGGTTTCCGTATCAATTATAAAGAAAACATCATAACCATTTCTTTTCGTTGAAATGCATATTCTTTTATTATCCGGCGCCCATGTTATTGATGGGTATAAAGGATTAACTTCTTCAAAATCCATTGAACGCCCAATCTCAGTTACTTTTTTTATTATTTCTCCATCAAGCGTATTTAAGAGATATATGTCAAGCCAGACATCCTGGTTTGAGATGTAAGCAATTTTATCTCCGAGAGGTGAAATTACAGAGCTTGCATTATATGAACCAAGAGATGTTCTTTTATCTTTTCCGGTTAGTCTTTTTCCGAATTCATCAGGATCATCTCTGAAAGCAATTTCAGGCCAATATATTTTTTTAAGATGTTTATGCCAGTTTTCACTCAACTCATCCAGGCTTAATCCTAAGGCAGCTTTGAAGCCTTGCTCAAGTCCACCGTTGTTTTTGATTTTTGTTAAAATTTCTCCAACCTTTTTTTCACCGTATTTCTGAGAAATGTAATAGAACAGACTTTCACCGGCACGATAGCTTGTATAACCGCTCATGTTTGTAATCTCCGGGAGTGATTCGCTTATTGCCAGATTACGCATGAATTGGTCTGTTTTACTTTCCATCCTTACGGATAAATATTCCGCCATTCCTTCACTATACCACTGTGGAATTTGAAGTGTGATATTTTTAGAAATAATATTTTGCACCGTTCCGCCGTATAACAAATCATTCATAACTGCATGAACGAGCTCGTGATGCAGAGTCGAACGGAATTTAGCGTAGTCACCATCGAAAGGCATTACAACGCGGTTTTTAAATGGTTCGGTAAAACCGCCGATTCCCTGTGTTAAGTAAACATCCGCGGCATTTGTTTCCTGGAAATCATTATGGGTATTATAAATTATCACGGATAACCGATTGTTTATCTGATAATTAAGGTCAGAAGATAACTGCTCCAGGGCATATTCAAGCGACTTAGCCGCAAACTCGGCTATTGCCGTTCCCGCGGCATCAAAATATATATCAAAATGTTTGGTCTGGATATAATGCCAGTCGAATTCTTTATAACTGACTTTGTTCTGACCGAATTGACCAAACACATTTACGCTCAAAAATGTTATAATAAAAATGAGGTTCCTGATATATTTCATTTTACCACCATTTCTTATTTCTAAATATTCGTAATTGAGAAATCAACAATCCGTTTTTCTCTGTCTGCTCTCACCAATTTTACGTAAACTTTGTCACCTAATCTATACCTTTTTCCGGTATCTCTTCCAATCAGACAGTGATTCTTTTCATCAAGTATGTAATAATCATTTTCTATGCTGCTCAGTCTTACAAGTCCTTCAGCTAAAGTTTCGTTCAATTCTACAAAAAAACCGAAGTTTGTAATTCCGGAAATAATACCTGAAAATTTCTCACCGATTTTATTCTGCAAATATTCAATTTGTTTCAATTTTACGGAAAGTCTTTCTGCATTAATTGCTTTTCTTTCCTGCGATGAAATATGATCGCAAATATTTTCAAGTTCTGATTTACTAAAACTATCCAACTTTCTTTTTTCATTGAACTCATGAATAAGTAAGTGGACAATCAAATCCGCAAATCTGCGTATCGGTGAAGTGAAATGCGTGTAATCTTCAAACGCCAATCCATAATGCCCGATATTATCCGTAGAATATACGGCTTTTGCCATTGATCTGATGGCAACTTCATTCACAACAGCTTCTTCCGAAGTTCCTTTCACTTCTTCAAGCAGCTTTTGGAATTGTTTGGATTTTCCCGCCGCATTCGCGTTAAAAGAATAACCCAGCGATTTTACGAAATTCGCGAATTCGGAAAGTTTATCCTGTTCCGGTAAATCATGAATTCTGTAAATAAAGTTCCCGGCTTCTTCTTCATCCAGTAATTTTATATGGCTTGCAACAATTTGATTCGCAAGCAGCATAAATTCTTCAATCAGGTTGTGACTTTCCAAAAGTATTTTTATCTCTATATTTAGAGGCACACCGTCTTCATTAAGTTTAAATTCAACTTCGGGAGTGTGAAAATTTATACTTCCTTTATTCGTTCTTTTTCTTCTGAGTGTTTTCGCAAGTTTGTTGAGCCTGAATAACAGATCGTGAAATTCACCTTTTCCGTCATCCAGAATTTTCTGAACTTCTTTGTAAGTGAACCGGCGCTTGCTGTTTATAATGGTTTTTTTTATTTCATAAGAAATTATTTTACCATTTGGAGTAATTTCCGTAAGAACAGAATAGGTGAGCCTGTCTTCATTCGGGACTAATGAACAAATATTATTTGACAATTTTTCAGGAAGCATGGGAATTACTTTCCCAACAAGATAAACCGAGTTACCGCGTTTAAGCGCTTCTTCATAAATTGCAGTATCGGGTCCTACATAATGGCTTACATCAGCTATATGAACGCCCAGCATATAATTACCGTTATCCATTTTATCAAGGGAAACAGCGTCGTCGAAATCTTTAGCGTCGTCAGGATCAATTGTGATAATAATGTCTTGTCTGAGATCTTCTCTTCTGTTTATCTCTTCCTGAGAGACAATTGTTGTCATCTTTTCAGAAGCTGAAATCACTTCATTAGGAAACTTGAATTCCAAACCGATTTCTTTTGCTATTGATGCGATCTCGGTATCGTAAGAACCAGATTTTCCGAGTATCTCGGATATTTCACCTTCAGGATTAAGAAGCGGATTGTTCCACTCAATATCTTTTACGATTACTTTATCACCATGAACAGCGCCATGGAGAAAATCAGAGGCTACATAAATATCCCGATGTATTGATTTATCATCCGGAACAACGAAGTAAAAGTTTTTAGATTTTTTAAGCACGCCAACAATTTCATCACGTCCTCTTTCTGTTACAGCAATAACTTTCCCCTCAGCGCTTTTACCCCGTTTTCTCGCCAATAATTCAATCTCAACCGTATCGCCGTTAAAAGCTGTTCCCAAATATCTCGCGGGAATAAATATGTCGCCTATCATCTGGTCGTTCATCAAAACAAAACCGTAACTGGCGTCGTTTGATAATCTCAGTTTACCGATTAACTTTTCGGGTTTTTCTTTTGTGCGAAAATATCTTTTACCGTTTTTCTCAAGCCATCCGCTGTTATACAACTTGTGAAGAAGCTGTTTCATTGAAGCATATTCCTGCGGATCAATTATGCCGATTTTTTTCGCGAGATCTCTGGCTTTAATTGAGACCGATGGATTTTCCCTGAAAAATTTCTTGATTGCTTTTTGCATTAGAATTCGAATTTATATTTTAAACCCAGTTCGTTAATTAATTCCTGTTCTGCGAACGCTCCGACAACAGGGTCCTTTCGTTCAAGTCTGATTAAAAAATTCGGATTGAACAAATACTCGATGCTTAAATTTGTTTTATTTACCTGACCTGTTGAAGTTCCTATTCTGTAACGAATATTTTTAATCTTTCCGGATACCATCAGATTACGCGCGTCGTTATTACTAATTTGAATGTCGCTAACATAATCTCCAACAACAGAGTTTACGAAATTTGTAAGCACGGAGCTTAGAAGAGAATTAGTGGTGCTGCTTAACATCGTATTGGTAGTATTGCTTAATGCTTGGTTATCGGATGAAGTCAAGTGTTGTTTTAATTTTCCAACTAGAATAACCGAAAAGGCGTCCGACATGTCGTAACGCTGGTCTTTTATATTATTCTCGATATTTCTTTTACCGATATAAATCCCAATGTTTTCAGGATTACCGGCAAGATTTTTACCAAGATTGGATACCTGTCCTTTTATATTCATTTTAACAGCAATATCTTCAAGTGTAGAACCATCGCCAACAAAATCATAAGTTGTTGAATAAGTAGCTATAATATCAAGATAAGGATCAGTTATGTCAGATTCGAATCTGATTCTTCCATCCGCTTGAAATGTTTTAATATATTCCAATTTAGAACCCTGTTGGAGCTTAAATTCACCCTGAGCGTTTGGCATACCATCTATTGTTCTGAAATCCATGTTACCTGTTGCATAAACAATAAGTTTTTGATTGGCCGCTTTTGAGATAATAAACTCAAGTCTTGACTCATTTTCTGTTTCAAGATAAAGATTAAAATCGAAGGGAGTTTTGTTGCGCGATTGATTTCTTAAATAATTTTCATGCTCGATCCCTGAAACGAATTGAGCGATTTTAATTTGTGTTTGATCGTAAATTGATGAGTCTGCGATAATCTGATAAATAAAATCATCATTAGTTGTGGTTGATGTTGAACCAAGAATATATGTAAGGTCCATTTCTTTCAGAAGCAGAGAACCGTCGATTTTCGAAATTCCGTTTTCATATAAAAATCTTACATTATTTTTTGTCCCGATATATAAGTCCCCGAATACGTAAGGCGAAACGACTCTCGAAGATTTTCCTAAAACAGCCAAGTCGCCATTGGTGAAAATCTCGGCTTTCTGCAGATTAAATCCGTCAAGAGTTATTTTGCCTCTCCCGCTGATTATCCCGTTATATGGAGTACCGCTGAAATTTTCAATCCTGAACTCATCGATATTAATTTCCTGATTATTAAAAGTTGTGAGCAATCTTATGGAATACTCCAGGTTATTGTTTGTTGAACGAAGCAGAACATACGGCATATTAATGTAACCGCTGTATTTAAGATTGTTAATATCGCCTTCAATTTTTATATCAGCTTCCAGAAATCCGAATTGACTTGAAACAAATGGAATAGCGTTTCCAAATTGTTCAAGATTTAGTTTATCTGTTTTGATCGAGAGATCAATTTTTTCTTTTGAACGGTATTTCTCATTGTCACCTGTCCCGATATAAACAGGAAGTTTTCCCTGAGCGATCATTTTGATGTTGTTTTCATTATCGAGCAGAGAAAATCGCGGAAAAAAAACTCCGTCACTATAATCAAGATTACCTGATAATTTTCCCAGTGAAGTCTGTTCGTAAAAAACATCATTTATCTTGAAGTAGGAATTAATTTTCGGCTCGGTTAAGCTACCGCTGACTTTAGCCGAAAAATCGATATCCGTTTTTAAAACATTTCCAGGAGTATTGAAAATATATTTTCCCACTACTTCACCCGGGATATTCTCAGCAGTCAGATCAAGCTCCAGATTCCCGTCTTGATAGATGTTACCCTGAAAAGTTAAAACGGCAATTCCATATCTGAGTGATAAATTTTTCAAGTTTATTTTTTCATCATCAAAAGAAATGGTGATCAACGAATCATTAGCCCACAATAAATTTTTATAATTCACACCGAGTCTGTTCACCTTGAATGATTGCAGGTCATCACTCATCGTCAGGAATCCCTCAAATTCAGTCGACAGGTCATCGCTGATTTTCGCGAAAGAATTTATATATAGTTTTTGTTGATTAAAAATTACATCGCTGAAAATATCCGTGAATTTATTCCCGGCAAATAACTCTTCACTTGTAATTGATAAAGTACCGAATAAATCATCGAAAGAAAGGCTTCTGTTATTTCTGGAAAAACTAAGATTACCTTCAAAATCAGTCAGGTAATAAGAATCCTCCGCTTTGAAAAATAAGTAGTCGAGATAAAGACCGGCAAAAATTTCAAAATTCAGCGAATCATTTTTGATGGTTCCTTCGCTGTAACCTGCGATATCCAACTCCTCTATATCCATAAAAAGAGCAATCAGATTGAGGTCCTTGAAATTAAACCTATAATTAAACTCAATATTTTTGTTGATCACTTCAGGGAAAAATATTTCTTCGCTTTTGGTCTCAGAATCAATTTCGGTGGTAAACGGATTCAGGTCGCTGGTTTTATTTTTAATAATATCAGTTACGGTTGCCGACTGATAAACAATAAGATCAGTCACGCTGGAAAGATCATAATTACCATAAATACTTAGATCAGCAAAATCTGAAATGAGATCAATGCTTCGTTTTTCTTTGCTATGACTTAAGCTCAATTCTACTCTTGAATCCATAATTGGATGATTATTAAAAAATGAGTTTTTCATTTCGATCACAAATTGACCATGTATA
>CAZEXO010000179.1:0-7976 GCA_964516545.1 uncultured Melioribacteraceae bacterium | reverse complement strand
AATGCAACACCCGCGAGGACTCAACAAGCTATAAGAGCGTTACAATACGCAGCGCCTTCAGGTTTGGGCAACAGAACCTTTACGATCTCCGTACAGGATGCAAACGTGGGAGGCGCGACCGGCACGGCAAATTTTACAATAACAATTACACCCCCGGAAATAGACTTAAAGCAGGGTACCACGGCAATTGCCGATGGCGGCAGTTTCAATTACGGAAACAAAGCTCTTAATTCGGATAATGATATTACTTTCACAATTCATAATACTGCTACCGGTGTTTTATCAATCACAACTCCGATAACATTGGCAGGCGCTGATGCAGGACAATTCAGCATTCAACAACAACCCGGTGCTACTGTGGCGGCTAACGACTCAACTACTTTCATTGTCAGATTCAAACCTACTTCAGCAGGCGCAAAAACTGCAAGCATAGCAATTACAAATAACGATACTGATGAAAACCCCTATAACATTACCCTTAACGGAAGTGGTAATAATCCGCCAACCGGTGGAGACGATCAGATTACCATAAACACTAACAGCACTTATACTTTCTCGGTTTCTGATTTTACTTACAGCGACCCGGACTCAGATCCTTTCGCCGGAATTAATCTGCAATCACTTGAAACCGACGGCATACTAAAGTATAACAATGTTGATGCCGCTGCTTTTACTGACTATCCGGATGTAACAAAATTAACCTTTACTCCGAATCCTGGCGCCAGCGGTTTACCTTACGCTACTTTCACATATAAAGTGCGGGATATTTTAGGCGGACAAAGTGCAACCACTTATATTATGACCATTAATGTGAATGCTGTTCCCGAAGCGCCGACAATTGTTACTAACCTCGGTTCCACTATTAACGAAGGTGAAAGTATTACTCTTTCCGAAGAAGTTTTAAGCGCAACAGACGCTGACGGACCCGTTTATTCAATTGTTTACAATATCACCGGTTTACCTTTACATGGAGAATTAAAACTAAACAATTCTCCATTCGATACTACTTCAGCAGTCTCTTTCACTCAAAATGATTTGTCTAACGGGAAGATCAGCTACACTCATAGCGGCGATGAATCAATCTCCGATTCTTTTACTTTTTATCTTTCCGATACAGATGGAAACAGTACATCTGAATCTGGTTTTGAAATAACAATTATTGGTGTTAATGATCCTCCCGTCATTTCAAATATTCCGGAGATCGTGATGGATGAGGATGAAACATATTCGATCAATATTACTTCATGGCTTGAATATGTATCCGATCCCGACACACCTGATTCATTACTTTCGTTTAATCTTACAAGTGGAGCCAACATTACTATAGTTGAGGTTGAAAACAATAGTTTTAATGTAGTACCTAACGCAAATTATTTCGGAACAACATCGGTTACTCTCACGGTGAATGATGGCGAATTCCAGATTAGTAAAATCATCAGCGTGGTGATTCAACCTGTTAATGATCTGCCGGTTATTTCAGTCGTTCCTGATTCTATCTCTTTGGAGTATGAAGGATCTACTGCTTTTCAAGTTATCGGGAATGATACTGAAACTCCTGACAGTCTTCTTGTTTTCAGTCTCTCTGCAAGTGATGGCATCACTACTGAATATAATTATGAAACAAGCACAATATCGGTTTCAGCCAATCCGGGATTTTCGGGAGAATCATTACTCGCAATATCCCTCAGCGATACAGATGGAGGTCTAACCACCATTGATGTTCATGTTTCGGTTGGGAATGATCCGACAGGAATTGAACGCCTGGAGGGAATACCGGAAGACTACTCTCTGTTTCAGAATTACCCGAATCCGTTTAACCCGTCAACAAGCATAAGATTCGGTGTGCCTGAAGAAAGTGAGATCAAATTATTTGTTTATGATATTCTTGGAAGAGAAGTTGAAGTTTTGTTCGATGGTGTAAAAGCTCCCGGATTTTATCAGTATAACTGGAATGCCGTAAACTATGCATCGGGAATTTATTTTTACATCTTAACAACCAGCTCTCAAAACAGTGAATACAGAGAAGTGAAAAAAATGTTGTTAATAAAATAATTTTTAGCCGGGAGGGAGCGATTCCCTCCTCATCTTTATCAAAAATATTCAAGCGATTTTTATTTTATCGGTCAATCGGCTTTTTATAAATTCATGGCGGGATTTTTTCAGACGGTCAATGTGGGCCGAACTTCATTCTCACCAAAATAAAATTATACTCACGTTAATAATCTGCGGCTGATTCAGAGAAACATTTCGCAGAACTTGCTTGTCACCCGGTGCTTGTCCTGATTCTCCTGAAAAACACAACAAACAAAATCAGCGATAATAAAATTAGTCCTGAGTGAATTTTCATAACATCCTGCATACCCATAAAATCATAAAGATTACCGATTAAAATATTTCCCAAAGTAACGCCCGCCCCGAAGTGAAAAGCCCAGATCAGCGCTTGTCCGGTTGCACGAAGATTTTCGGGGACGAGATCGTGAAAGAATTCAACGACCGCAACAAAAAATAACGAGAATGTAAAACCGTTCGCAAGATTAATCCACAACGCTACAACCGGATTTGAAGTAACACTGTATAAAACAAATCGAAGCAAGGTTACAACAATCGAAATCGTTATCATATTTTTCGCTCCGTATTTCCTCACGAAATAAATGCTGAAAAAGAAAAAAGGGATTTCCGATATCGCCTGAATTGCGAATGCCTTTCCGACTATATCGTACGATGCGCCGATATCATAAAAATAAATGTTGATGAATATATTCACCGGCGCTATTGCCATACCATATAAAAGAAGCAAAAGACAAAAGTAAATAATGGTTTTGTTTCCTGTAAACATTTTGATATGACTGATTTTTAATCCGGAAATATTTCTCCCGATCTCATTCACCGGATATAAAAGAACAATAAGAAAAAGGATGATGAATACAAAAGCAGCAAGAGGAAAAATAATCGAAATATGATAACGCGCGAGAACGAATCCCATCAGGTAGGTTGAAATTGCCCAACTCAACGAACCCCACAATCTGAACCGCCCGTAAGAAGATTTCAGGTTGTTTTTCACAAAGTTTAGTGCAAGAGTATCAATTAAAGGCCCAATCGATTGCGTCATTGAAGCAAGAAAAAACGTATACAGTAATATGATTACAAACAAATCAATCTGCGAATAGAAAAAAAGCATAAGCACCGCTGAACCTGCAAGCAAGGTAAGTATCTTTTTAATTCCGTATTTATCAGCAAGAGCGCCCATGATGGGAGCTGCTAAAAAAATAGCGCCCTGATAAGCGGCTCCAACCAGTCCAATTTGCGCACCGGTAAAAGCTTTGCTTTCAAGATACAAATTAAGAAAGGCCATCCAGACGGATTGTCCCATATATAAAAGAAAAAACAGTGCTGCCAGTAGTATTTCTGTTTTTATAGTTTGATTGTTTCTCAAATAATGTTCTCATTTTTGAAATGAATATCGGAAGAAGAAAAAATCACGAAGAAACATATTGTTTTTATCATGTGAAATCAAAATTCATGAATAAAAAACTTTTGGGAATTTTTCATCCCGACCCCGGAGATCTATACGATAAAGGATTTTCATCAGTATCAGATAAAATCATGGATGAATAATCATTTTTGATATTGCCTGTTATTTTCATCCTTTGCCACTAAAATTTATTTGTGTTAAATTTCGTTTCAAAGCCCACTAAAAATCGGAGTGAAAATGGGAATTTTTGATAAGATACGCGGCGAATTCATTGATATAATAGAATGGACCGATCCTTCACAAAATACACTTGCTTACAGATTTGATCGATATGGAAATGAAATTAAAAACGGCGCCAAACTAACAGTCAGACCCGGACAGGTTGCCGTTTTTGTAAACGAGGGACAAATAGCAGATGTTTTTAATCCCGGCATGTATGAACTAAAAACTCAGAACCTTCCCATTCTCTCAACATTAATGGGATGGAAATACGGTTTCAATAGTCCCTTCAAGGCCGAAGTGTATTTCATCAGCACGAAAAATATGCTCGATCAGAAATGGGGAACAAAGAATGCAATAACACTTTCGGATCAAAGGTTCGGAATGATTGAGCTACGCGCGTTTGGCACTTATGTAATGAAAGTAAAAGACGCTCCGAAGTTTCTGAAAGAGATTGTTGGAACTGACGGTCACTTTACAAATGAAGAAATTTCCGAGCAGTTGCGCAGCATCGTTGTAACAAGATTCACTGACGCGCTCGGCGAGGCAAATTTTCAGGTTGAAATGCTTGCCGCGAATCTAACCGAATTATCAAAATTTGTTGACGACATCATGAAACCCGAGTTCGATCAATACGGAATTGAGTTAACGAAATTCTTGATTGAAAATGTCTCGATGCCCGATGAAGTTAAGAAAGAAATTTTTGAATTAAGCAGGCTTGATAAAATCGATCTCGGAAAACTTGCCCAGATGAAAGCTGCAAAAGCTTTAGAGAAAGCCGCCGAGAATGAAGGCGGAACAGCCGGCGCCGGCATAGGAATGGGAATGGGTTTTGCCATGGCTAATCAGATGGGACAAATGTTTTCGGGTTCGCAACATCCACAAAGTGCAGGAGCGCCTCCGCCAATACCCGGAACGGTTTCTTATTTTGTTGTTCAGAAAGATCAGCAGACCGGACCATTTGATATGAACACCTTAAGACAAATGGCGCAGACAAATTTGCTTACACGCGAATCACTCGTATGGAAAAACGGAATGCCTGAATGGATAAAAGCTGAATTAGTGAGTGAACTCAAAGATCTGTTTAACACTGTTCCTCCACCGATTCCGGGCGCTTAATGGAAACTATGGAAGATAAAAATACAATCACAACAACATTTGCCTGTACAAACTGCGGCGCTGATTTACATTACAACCCGGGTACAACTGAACTGAAATGCCAATATTGCGGGGCAACAAATGATATTCCCGAAACGGGTGAAAAAATTGAAGAACTCGATTTCAATAAATATCTCGGCGATCTTGAAAAGACAGAACCCCAATTAAAAGTAAACATTGTTAAATGTGAAAAGTGCGGAGCGAGTTCAACACTTGAACCGAAAATCCAATCGGCGGCTTGTCCTTACTGCACTTCGCCGCTTGTCGTCAGCAGCGCTCACGAAGAAAATATTTTAAAACCGAAGGCATTGCTACCTTTTAAGATAGATAAAAATCAGTCGCGGGATGAATTCAAAAAATGGGTTAAGAGTCTTTGGTTCGCTCCGAACGATTTGAAGAAGGCAAATTTACTTCTCGATAAATTCAAGGGAATCTATCTTCCCTTCTGGACTTACGATTCAGACACGGCAACAAGTTACGTTGGTCAGCGCGGAACATATTATTATGTTTCGGAAACTTACACAACAACTGAGAATGGAAAGAGTGTAACCAAAACAAGACAGGTTAGAAAAGTACGCTGGACTACCGTTAGCGGCCATGTAACAAATAGTTTTGATGACGTCTTGATTCCAGCTTCACAATCACTTCCAGAAAAATACGTCCGTAAACTTGAGCCATGGGATTTACCGAATCTGAAACCCTTCGAAGAAAGTTTTCTCAGCGGATTCATCAGCGAAAAATATCAACGAAACCTGAAGGAAGGATTTGAAGAAGCTAAAGTTGTGATGGATGAAACCATCAGCCTGACAATTCGAAGAGACATCGGCGGTGATGAGCAAAGAATCATCAGTAAAAACACGAGTTACTCGGACATTACTTTCAAACATATTCTTCTTCCCGTGTACGTCTGCGCTTATAATTTCAAACAGAAAATTTTCCAATTCATTGTGAACGCCCGTACCGGAGAAGTTCAGGGTGATCGTCCATGGTCGTGGATAAAAATCACTCTGGCTGTTATCGCCGCGGCAATTGTTATTGGGACAATCATATATTTTGCTAATCAATAATTTATTCAGGGGATGAAATATTCCCCATATTTTATCGCAGCATATTTGATATTTTTTCTTATCTTTAAGTCGATTCTCGAGGGAGTCAATTTGAAATAATACTAACTTCCCTCCTGAAAAATATCTTCAGTGTTAGTTGTCATAACCCCCGATTCTAAAACTGATTAATTGAACATTTTCTCCTGGGGGTAAATATGTATTTCAAAAAGATAATTTTCGTTACAATAATCCTGTCGTCTGTATTATTCTCACAAACAATTTCGGAAACACTAAACGCTCTTGAACCCTTTCTTGGAAAAACCTGGACAGGTAAATTAAAAGCGCTGGATGGATCCGCTGAACTGGAAGTGATCAGAAATTATGAAATGATTTTTCAGGGAAATGTCATTAAAATCTCTAAGGTTAACTATGAGCTGAATAATTTCGGTGAAGGTTATTTCTACTGGAATGACATCAAAAAGCAAATAGCATTTTTCTTTATCGAAAATAAAGGCGTGTTCTGCGAGGGATTCGTGAAAGCAGAAAACAACATTATTACAATTGAAGGAACAATGACATGGCCTAAACAGATGAACCCGGACATTAAACAGAGTTATGATTTCCGAAACACGTTTGAATTTACCGATGACGATAAAATGATTGACAGATGGTATCAAAATGCTTTCGGGCCCTGGCAGGAAGGACATGTTATAATGTTTGAAGAAATGAAATAATAAGAATGTAATTATTATTGAAGATTGGGGGAATTATGTTGAAGAGCTTAAAAAGAGTAAAGTCATTTTTCATTACCATTTTATTTTTTTTATTCCTCATTGTTGGTGCAAATTGCAAAAATTCAGGAACCGGCTCTGATGATTTACCCCTTCCCGCCAACGACAAAATTGCGTTTTACTCTGACAGAACAGGCAACCGCGAAATATTTTTAATGAATTCGGACGGTAGCGGCACCAGGCAACTTACAAATAACACCTATGCTGATATGACTCCCAGTTTATCTCACGACGGAACGAAAATCGCATTCCAATGCGGGCGCGATGGTAACTATGAAATATATATAATGAATATTAATGGCACAGATGAAAAACGCCTGACAAATGATATTATCAGCGAAGATCAACCTTCGTGGTCAAATGATGATTCAAAAATTTATTTCATAAAGGATTTTGAAACAAGAAGTGAAATTTGGGTAATGAATTCAGACGGTTCAAATCAACTTCAACTTACGAATAATATTTTTCGTGATGAACGACCAGTTTTATCTCCTGACGGTAACACAATTCTCTTTATGTCGAACAGAAACAACAATTATGAAATTTATATGATGAACCCTGATGGGAGTAATCAGCGGCGTATCACAGAAAGTCCCGGACACAAAGTTTTTCCGATGTGGTCACCGGATGGAAACAGAATCGCCTACGGATTAACAATTGTTTCAGGGGGTGTTCCCCAGGCAGATATTCATGTAATCAATACAGACGGCACGAATGATATTCGCTTAACTTCGATGAACAATCGCGATGAAAATCCTGTTTGGTCGAATGATGGGGCGAAAATAGTTTTCCAAAGTGAACGCAACGGAAACTTTGAAATTTATATAATGAATAGTGATGGAAGCAATCAAATCCGATTAACTAATGACCCCGGATGGGATGGCTGGCCCAGCTATGGATCTGGTTTATGATATTCTTATTTAAAATAACTGGGGGAAGTAAAATGTATTCAAAAATAATTTTCCTGTGTTTGTCAATTTTACGTATTGCCGTCCTGGCTGAAAATAAAAACCTACCAGCTAACGAAAATTATTTCCAATCAGCTGAAGTAAAAAATAACTTCGCGGTTGTTACTTATGTTTCCGATAATGTTGACGAACGTTCCACAAGAGCTTTTATCAAAAGCGTTCGTGAGTTTGCAGGTGATTACAAAAACTGCAGTATTTATGTTGTGCTCGCGGATGAAGAGAATTTCCCTTGTGAATCATTAAAAGATAAAAATGTTGTTCTTCTTCCTCTGGAGATGGAAGAAGAATTCAGAAATTATCCTTTGGCAATAAAAGCATTTGC
>CAZEXO010000178.1:0-7997 GCA_964516545.1 uncultured Melioribacteraceae bacterium | reverse complement strand
GAAATGGCAAAGCGAAAAATTCAGAGAATGTAATTCAATTGCGATTACTTCAGATAAATCAAAACTTTATGTAAAAGTTTACGATGAAAAACTTATTTTACTATCGCAGAAAACCGGAACTAATCTGAACGTAATTAAGTATTCGAACGGATTCGATAATGCTTTTGGAAAAATACTACAGAACGATAATGTTCTTTACGTTACACGAGGCGAAGGAGAAATTTTCAGAATAACTGATTTTCGCAAATCAGAAAAAGTCTTTTCATTATCAAATGAAATCCTGCTGGATGTCAGTCACTACAAAGAGAATCTGTATTTGATATCAACAATCGGCGGCAGGATTATTTTATCAACCATAGAGTGAGGAATATTTGAACAAATTCAAAGGCGTTATTTTTGATATTGACGGAACCTTAACATCAACAAACGAACTGATCTTTGCTTCCTTCAACCATATTTCCCAAAAATATCTTAATCGTACTTTTACCGACAAAGAAATCGTTGCAATGTTTGGTCCGACTGAAGAAGTTATCATAAAAAAATTATTCCCCGGAAATTATGATGATGCTCTGAACGACTATTATGAATTTTACAGGGGCAACCATAAGGAGATGGCAAATGTTTATCCGGGAATTTATGAGCTCGTTGAAGAGTTAGACTCGCAGGGGGTTCTTCTTTCTATTTACACCGGTAAAGGAAGAGAAAGCTCAATTATCACACTTCAGGAAACAGGTATTTATAAATTTTTTGATCTGGTTGTAACAGGCGATGACATCGAAGGATTCAAACCTTCTCCGGAAGGAATAAGTATGTTTCTGGATAAATTTGAATTGTCACCAAATGATGTGCTGATGATTGGTGATGCGCCCGCGGACTTAAAAGCTTCAAGAAGAGCTTCGGTGAAAATTGCTTCTGTTATATGGGATTCATATGCAAAAGATACTGAGTTTTGGAAAGAAAGCGACTGGACTTTTCATTCCGTGGATGAACTAAGATTATTTTTACTGAATGAAAATTACTCAGAATGAGAAAGAGTCTTGCATGTCATAACACAAGACTCTAAATCCCGAAAATATTTTTGGTTTTTATCTAAGATCGATAGGATAAATAAATGAAATTCTCGGTTCAATTTTCTTTTGCGGTTTAAACCCGATCACATTATCATCTGAATCTCTCTCGGGTGTAAACGTCCAGTGATAAACCATACTGACCAAAATATAGGATGTGGCTTTGTAGCCTATTTCAGCATAGAGATAACTTCTGTCATCAAGTTTAAATAAATCAGCTTCATTTTTAATATTAATTTTATCATAACCGGCACGAACCATTATAGGCATGCTTTCAGGAGCAACTTTCGTATACATGTGTAAAATGCCGCTTTCAGGTTCTTTGTCCAGGCGCTGATAACTGCCAAGAATATCAAACAATCCCAATACGCGTGCGAACAATTCACCATAATAACCGTTTCCGCTCGACACGTTATTTTTAAGTAACTGAATTTTGCTTGTAACAGCCTGAGTTGACTCGTTAAAACTGAACCTCTCAAGTTCATACATTGAATTAAAATATGAAGGAATATATTGCTCTCCGTTGAATCTTCTTTCGAACCGGGTTGAAAGATCAACTATTCCTAATCCTTTAAATCGAAGTAACATTCCGGTTGCCGTTCCGCTTCCGAAATCCAAAATTTTTGCATAATCCAGATACAGATCAAAATCAATTATTTTTGATCGGACAATCGGAATGCCCAAATCCAATCCAATTATTGTTACGCTTCCGTCATCTGTTGTTGATTCAAATTCACCGGTTACTGGATTCATAGCGCCGTTTGAAACACCTGAAAATTTATTCATGTCAGTTACTACCGAGGCACCTACTTCAATGTTACCGACAATCGGAACAGAATTCAGCGAGGTGAGTTGAAACGGTTTCAGATAACCGCGCAGACCCATCACACCAGCCTGTCCGAAATTTCCGTATACAGATTCGAATCCGAATAATCCGAAATCCACATCGAATTCCAAACCAACTTTCCTCACGTCATAACTTGGACTATTATTATAAAGGTACATAATACTTCCGTGTCCCAGAGTTGAATAGTCCAAAGCGCCGAGTCGTCCGTAAACCGGATCGCCTTTTTGTCCGTAACGGACATATCTTATGATACTTAGGTAATCACTGAATTCATTAAAATTCTCCGTCCTTACTTTTCCCTCAGCAGTAAATTCAAGATTAAAATCCAGACCAACTCCCCAATTCCCGATTGCGAAATCAGGAAAAACATGAATAGAGTAATGAGGTTGCCCGTTTATCCAGGTTATACCGGCTCCGCCTCCTAATAATCCTTCCTCAGGCTGAGGAGTTATAAACTGCGCATTAAGAACTTCTAATGCAGCAAAAAGTAATACTAATATTTTTTTCATATGCCCTGTTTATTTTATTGAAAATTATTTTCTGGATACGAGCCATAATTCGGGATTTTGATAATTCCGTTCATTCCATATTTCAAAATGCATAATACGTCCTTCAAAACTTTCGCTTACTCTCGCAATCCGCGTACCTGCTTTAACTCTTTCTCCTTCGTTCACAAAAATGTCAGTCAGGTGTCCGTAAACAGTTCTGAAATTATCGCGATGAGTAATAATTATTACTGTTCCGTAACCGGGAATCCAATCTATGGCGGAAATAATTCCTTCAGCGACTGCTAACACTTCTGTTTGCGGATCTGTTTTAAGATCTATACCGTAATTCAGTGTTACCGTTTTAAGTTTTTCATTTAGATTTTCACCGAACTTTCTGTAGAGTGTTCCATTCGAAATCGGCCAGTTTAATTTTCCTTTCAACAGTAAAAAATTTTCGAATGAATCATAATTGTAATCAGCCACTCCGGCGGTTTTCAGATTTTTCAATTTTGCTTCACGAAGTTTAGCTTGTCGTTCGCGTTCTTCTTCAATCAATTTCGAAATGAGATTCTTAATCTGAATCTCGGCCTGTTGTTTAATTTTTATGGCTTCTTCTATTGTTGATTTATCTTCTTTCAGATTATTAACAAGATTAACTCTTTCCTTTTTTCTTTTTGTCAGAGTGTTCTGCTCAACTTCTTTTTGTTTTACCAGCTGCTCTTTTTCATTAACCTCAACTGATAATTTTTCCGTAAGCGTTATCAATTTTTCTTTTTGTTCATTTAGTTCAATTAACACTTCTTCATTCCTGTCGGTAATTACTTTTAAGTATTTGTATCTTACTAAAGCCTGACTAACAGATTCACTATCAAAAATAAAACTCAGTGAAGAAGATTTCCCGTTTTTATAAGTCCATACAATATACTTTGCGTACTCATCCTGCAATTTCCGAATTTCATTCGTTACGGATTTTATTTTCGAATTGAGAGAATTAATCTCACTCTCTTTTTCCGCTTCTTCTTTTTTTAGTTTATTGATGAGTTTATTCAGTAACAGACTTTGTTCGTTAATTTTCTCAAGTATTTTTAATGATTCTTTTTCAGCTTTTCTTTTTTCCCGGAGTTGCTTTTCAAGGCGTGTTATTTCATTCTTAATGTTTCTAAGCTGCTCATTTTGTTCGAAAATTTTATTGTTTGACTGCCCTGTTGATATTGTTCCAAGCAGATACAAACAGAGAAGTATATTTAAAATATTTCTTACCATTCAACTATTTGAACGTCTGTTGGAAGGTTGAGACTAAAATCAGAAATCTCTTTATTAATTTCAACTGTTCTGTATTGTATATCAAGGCTTTGGTTCTTATCTGAATATTCAATTTTAGAATTATATGGTACAGGAACTTCTCCGAACATTTTGAAATTGGAGTAGTTCCCCTTCAAAAGAATGTTTTTTGTCTCTGATAAAATTGTGTATGATAATAACGCCAGAGATTCATTATCAATTTCATAGATATTTGACTGATTATTCACGGGGTCTAAATAAGTAAGCATATATGCTTCCTCGGTAATATCAAAATTATCAGGGTCTTCGCGTAAATTCTCAGACAAGTTTACCGAACCTGAAAATGCATCCATTAAATCATCAAAAGAGAGATCAACCTTTAGAATTTTTTCGATGATTCCTTCTTTATTTTCTCCTGCGTAAAGAGTCCGGTTTACAGGATCATAAAACTGAAAAGCACGCGGTGAAACAACAGCCTGAGCTAATTCTATTCCAAAGGGTCCGTAAATGGAAATTTTCACAGAATCGGGTTTCTTAATTTGTACTTCGAAATTTGCTTTCGCGTTTATTTGTGAAGTATTTACATCAATGATACCGGTTGCTCTGAAGGTTGAAATGGTTCGACGGTTGGCTTCAACTTTTTTGATAACCCTGCTTGCCGGAATTTCTTTTAATTCTCTTACAGGTTTTGAAGGAACGCATCCAAAAAGTAATCCTAAAAAAAATATCACGACAAACAACTCAAGAACTTGTTTTTTCAAAGTGTCCCCCTCTCAATTTTTTCCTTAAGGTTCTCAATTGTATTATCCATTTCGAAAGCTTTATTCCATAGCTCTTTTGCTTTTTCATGGTCGCCAAGTTTAAAATATACATCACCCAGATGATCAGTCTGAACTGCGTTATTTGAATCGATATCAATTGCTTTTTGAATAAATTCCTTTGCCAAATCATAATTACCGAGCCTAAAATATATCCATCCGATTGTGTCGAGATATGACGAATTTTCAGGTTCCTGATCCACAGCGGACTTTGACAATGATAACGCATCGTCAAGCCGTTCTCCTCTTTCAGCTAAAGAATAGGCATAGTTATTCAGAATAAACGCGTTCGACGAATCGGCTTCAAGCGCCTGGTTATAAACTATGTCACATTCTTCATACATTTTTTTGTTATCATATATTAACCCCAACAAACCCAACACCTGAATGTTTTTTGAATCAATTGACATGGCTTTATTAAGATATACCAACGCTTCATCCGGTTCATTTAGCTGATTAAGAGTGAATCCAAGTGAAGACAGAGCTGTGAGATCATTCGGATTGAGTTCGTAACATTTCAGGAAATATTTTTTTGCATTGATGTGATCATTCTTCTGAGAATAAGACAATCCGAGTATCAGGTTTAGAACAAATTCATCCGGAAAATTTTTCAACGCGGGTTGTAATTTTTCAATTGCTTCGTCATATTTTCTGTTGTCAAATAACAAGCCTCCGTAACGAATCCAGATCCTGGCATTCCATTCAGCCTGGTGCGCAGCATTGTTAAAATATTCTATGGCGAGTGAATCCTGATTTTCAAGTACAGCAATTTCAGCCAGATAAACATTGGTCTGCCAGTTTGTTGTATCTTTGCTCACCTCTGTAAAAATTTCCTTAGCCAGCGGAATTAACGCTGAATCTTTAGAAGCTTCATTTAAGAATCCGAGCCCGATGGACAGCTTGACATCATGGGGAACGTCATTGCTGCGAATAATTTTAATATATTCTTTTACACCTTCATCCCATTTTTCCTGAGTAATGAGAATATTGGCGCGATACTCGATAAATCCCAGATCATCCGGAAAAAGCAACAGAGCATCATCAACAAGTTTCTGCGCTTCGTCAAGTCGTTTTGCCCTGATATAGGATTGAACAAGAATTTTTTGCAGTTCAAGACTTGAGGGATTCAGTTCAAGAAGATTTTTAAAACTATTTATCATTCCCTCAACATTTCCGATGCGTTCATTTATATCTGCAATTTTTACGAGAACCTGCCACTCAGGACCGGTTAAATCCAGTATTTTATTGTATAACAAAAGCGCATCAGTCGGGCGGTCATTTTCAATAAGATTACCGAGCGCAAAATAAGCCTGGATGTTTGCGGAATCTAACTTTATAATATCATTATAAATATATGCTGCCGAATCGGCGATACGCGCCGTTTGGTAAATATGACCTAATAAGAATTTGTACTCGATATTATCAGGACTTAATTGTACAGCTGATCGGGCATATCTTAAAGCAGTGGATAGTTTATTTAGTTTAAGATAATTTTTCCCTATAATAAAATAGATAGATGGTTGCGGATCCGCTTCGAGCGCTTTTTCAAACTCAATAACCGCGTTTCTGAAATCGCCGTTTAATTCAGCAACTGATCCATTAACAAGATGATGAGTAGCAAGAATTTCATTGCTTTTCTTTAAAGTTTTTGATTGTTCCGCTTCACGATTATTTTTCACCACATCATTGGCGGAACATCCGAAAAAGCAAAATAACAATATGCATATCAAAAAATATTTCATAAAATACCCGAAGCTGATTTGAAAAAATAGGACTTCATTAGTATAATCACAAGGTAAAAGATATTCTTTAGGTAATCCATTCTATGAATAAAAATAAAATCCATTTATTGGTGTCTTATACATGGGAATATGACAAAGAGTTCACGGATCAGGTGAAAAAAATATTCGAAGAAAAAGACCTTTCAATACTTGTATTTAATAACGATAATATCGACACAATAGCCTCGACAATAAGAAATAATGAGCATGTTTTTGATGTTTATCTTGATCGGGCTTCTGATGTTGATGAGAATTTTAATGTTATCAGCGAACTGCTGAAAAATACATCGACCTACATGATAAACCCGATTGAGATTTCAGACAGAGTTGTAAATAAATCATATATGCATCCGATCATTGAAAAATCGGGTTTGCGTGTTCCGAAAACTTTTATTACTCCTCCTCTTGAAAAAAATCCCTCACTGAAAATAACTGAAGACAATATCGATGAAATAGGCAGACCGTTTATTATAAAACCCTCTTATTATACAGGCGGCGGAGAAGGTGTAATCAGAGACGCTTATACTATCGAAGACATAAAAGAAGCGCGTAAAAATAATCCTGACGATCACTATTTGGTCCAGCAAAAAATTTATCCGAAAACAATTGATGGGAAACGCGCCTGGTTCAGAATTATTTGGGCGTTTGGTGAAATACTGATCACTTACTGGGATGATATCGAACTTGTTTATTCGGAAATATCGGAGGATGAAATCAGAGAAAACAATCTCGGAGCTCTTTATGATATTTCTAAAAAACTCGCTGAGTTATCTGAATTGGATTACTTTTCCACCGAAGTAGCAGTTAACGAAAAAGATGAACTATTGATAATTGACTATGTAAATGACCAATGTGATTTTCGATTAAAGAGTTTCCACCCGGATGGTGTTCCAGAAAAAATTGTAGATGGTTTTATTGAAAGCCTGATAAGAAATTTACTAAATCGTTAAAAATTCATATCGTCTTCAACAGTATCAAGCATGTTTAAATAGCTCTGATATCTTTCAGGTGAAATTAATCCGTCATTAACTGCGTCAATAACAGCGCATCCGGGTTCGTGATTGTGAGTACAGGTGCTAAAACGACAATTATGGATATGCTCTTCGAACTCCCTGAAAAAATGGCAAAGGTCAGTTTGTTTTATTCCATACGGATCAATTTCCCTGATGCCCGGGGTATCGATAACAAAAGTATTTTCACCGACATTCTTCATTATACTTGTTACAGTCGTGTGCTTTCCCTTATCCGTGAAAGTACTTATTTCACCTGTACTAAAATCCAAACCCGGAAACATGTGATTAAGAATTGAGGATTTACCAACGCCGGAGGTTCCCCAGAAAAGACACTTTTTCCCTTCGAGAGAATTTTTGAGGATTTGAAAACCGGTATTTTTCTTTACGCTGGTTATGAATACTTTGTATCCCAGTTTTGTATATATATTATACCAGTAATCAGTTTCCTTCTTTTCATCAAGGTCTGATTTGTTTATGATGATGTTGGCCGGAATATGTGAACTCTCGGCAATAACTAAAATGCGGTCTACCTGTCGGTCATTAAATTCGGGACTTTTAATACTCGCCACAAGATAAAGTTCATCAATGTTTGCTGCAATCACCTGTTCAAGTCTTTCACCGCGATGACCGGCACCTTTAATTTTCGGAGCTTTTCTCGAGATATAATTCTTTCTTTCTTCTATTTCTGTAAGAACACCGCTG
>CAZEXO010000177.1:0-8041 GCA_964516545.1 uncultured Melioribacteraceae bacterium | reverse complement strand
GCGATCAATGTAGTTACTGTACGGAGTTTTGTCCTCGTTATCTTTTGGGTTATGACATTCAACCTCATAAAGTAATGCGGTCTTTAGCATTTACAAAAACTGGTGAGGCTGTCTGGAATCAATATGCAGCTTTATGCTGTTCTTGTGGATTGTGTTCTCTTTATAGTTGTCCGGAAGATTTATATCCGAGAGAAGCATGCGATCAGGGAAAATTATTTATGAAAGAAAATAAAATAAAATACGAACAACCAAAACCTGTAAAAGTACATCCGATTAAAGAGGGAAGACGCGTACCAATAAAAAATTTGATGAAGAAACTTAACGTTCTCAGCTATGAGGTAAAAACTCCCTATAAAAAAATTGAGTTCTCTCCTGATGAAGTGAAGATACCGCTTCAGCAGCATGTCGGCGCAAAAGCAAAACCCGTTGTTTCGAAAGGAAGTTCTGTTAATGAAGGTGATTTAATCGCAGATATCGAAAGCGGGAAACTCGGAGCGAAAATTCATGCTTCTATATCAGGAACTATTATAGAAATTTCCGATAATTTTATCGTGATAAAAAAATAATTTTATGAAGGATTATTATGGCTATGAATTCAATAGGACTTGTTGAACTATCAAGTATTGCCGCAGGAATGCAGGTTGCCGATATAATGCTCAAGACCGCTAAAGTTGAATTGTTATTATCACGCTCAATCTGTTCAGGTAAATATATGGTTCTAATTGGTGGAGATGTTGCTGAAGTTCAGGCGTCGGTTGATGCAGCAATCGCAAATGTGGAATTTGCCATCATTGATACTTTTGTTATTCCGAATGTTCACCCTGATATTTTTCCGGCTCTGTCAGGACATTCTCAGGTTGATAAAATGGAAGCGCTCGGAATTATTGAGGCGTTTTCGGTTGCTTCACTAATTGAAGGAGCTGACGCGGCAGTAAAATCCGCAACAGTAAAAATTATTGAAATAAGACTCGCAATGGCGCTTGGCGGAAAAGCTTTTTGTACTCTCACAGGGGAGGTGGCGGCTGTAAGCAGTGCTGTTGAAACAGGTGCAAAAATTGTAAGTGACCGAGGCATGCTCGTTAATAAAGTTGTAATTGCTCAACCACGTCCGGAACTCTTTAATGAAATAATTTAACCTCGTTGCCTAACTAACATCTTGATTGCTAATAACTATATTGGTATTATTGCAGTTAATTTTTTAAACCATCCCCTAAAAGATCATGAAATTACTAAAATTCGGTGGATCCTCTGTCGGTAATCCACAAAGGATCGAACAGGTTATTTCCATACTTAAAGAGTATGTTAAAGCTCATCATAAATTTGCTGTTGTATTTTCGGCATTTCAGGGCATCACCGATCAATTGATTAACATGAGTGAGCTTGCCGTCGCCAGAAATGATAATTACAAAATTCATTTTGACGAAATAAAAAAAAGACATCTATCGGCAATTAATCAGCTTGTGAACACAAAGGAACAGAAAGAGCTTCTGAAAAATGTTGAACTTTTATTTAAAGATCTTCAGGAGATACTTCATGGCGTTTATCTCACCAAAGAATTAACATTACGAACTATGGATTATATTGTGAGTTTCGGCGAACGTCTTTCATGCAGAATAATAACATCAGCCATGATTTCGCATAAATTATCTGCTGAATATCTAGATTCACGTTTACTGATAAAAACCGACGATAACTTCGGCAACGCGAAAGTTAATTTTCCTGAAACAGATAAAAATATTTTAGCTTATTTCAAAAACAGAAAACCAATCCAGGTAATTACAGGATTTATTGCCTCAACGGATAAAAATGAAACAACTACTTTGGGGAGAGGCGGCTCCGATTACACCGCGTCAATTTTCGGCGCTGCTCTAAACGTTGAAGAAATTGAAATCTGGACTGATGTTGACGGAATTCTAACCGCTGACCCAAGAATTGTTAAGAATGCTTTTTCGGTTAAATCAGTTACTTATGAAGAAGCTATGGAAATGTCACATTTCGGAGCTAA
The DNA here is from genome assembly GCA_964516545.1 of uncultured Melioribacteraceae bacterium. GTDB lineage: Bacteria > Bacteroidota > Ignavibacteria > Ignavibacteriales > Melioribacteraceae > JAHISV01. The sequence goes on along the minus strand of CAZEXO010000177.1, from coordinate 6,036 downwards.
AGTAATTCATCCGCCGACGATGCTTCCGGCGCTTAATAAAAAAATTGGATTGCGAATTAAGAATACTTTCAATCCGTCTTTTAAGGGGACAGTAATTCTTGAACGGGAAAAAGATATTGATTTTAAGGTAAAAGGAATATCATCTATTCCGAATATTAGTTTGTTACGAATTACCGGAAGCAGTATGACGGGTATTTCGAGAATCTCATCAAGAATTTTCAGAAGTCTCGCGAATAAAAATATTAACGTTCTTTTAATCACCCAGGGATCGTCAGGTCACAGTGTTTGTATTGCCGTCAGACCTGAGAAAGCAAATCTTGTTAAAAAAACTATTGATGATGAATTCCGTCTTGAGATTCACGATAAAGAAATTCAGCCTGCAGTAATCGAGACTGATCTGGCAGTAATTGCTGTTGTCGGCGAGGATATGCGAAATACTCCGGGCATTGCAGGAAAAGTCTTCCGGGCTCTTGGGAAAAACGGAATTAGTATACGCGCGATTGCCCAGGGTTCTTCCGAACAAAATATATCTATTGTTATTCACAACAAGTATATACAAAAGGCGATGAATGTTCTTCACGACAGCGTTTTTCTTTCCCGCGCTGACTTTGTTGCAAAAAACCATTACACAAAAGTAAATATTATCGGACTTGCAAACATAGATACAATGCATTTTAATGAAGACGGCATCAATCCGAATTCATGGGAAAAGGATTTATTGAAATCAAAAATCCCAACTGATATCAGGCAGTTTATAAAAAAAATGAAAGAGATGAATCTTTCCAATTCTGTTTTCATTGATTGTACGGCAAGTGATAAGATAGTTCCTTATTATAATGAAATTCTCGAATCAAGCATTTCAATTGTTACGCCAAACAAGATAGCTAACTCAGGCAAATACGATTATTATCAAAAACTGAGAAAAACTGCCGCTGAGAAAAACGTTCAGTTCAGATACGAAACAAATGTAGGCGCCACAACTCCAATGATCAGTACCTTACAGGATCGTGTTGAAAATGGAGATCAGATTATCAGGATTGAAGGTGTGTTATCAGGAACTCTTAGTTACTTATTCAATACTTTTAAAATATCCGAGAAGAAATTCAGCGAAATTGTAAAAGAAGCAAGAACAGCCGGATACACTGAACCTGATCCGCGAAATGACCTGAACGGACTTGATGTTGCAAGAAAATTACTAATTCTGATGCGTGAAACCGGAAGTACCGCTGAGTTAAAAGATATTCAGGTGGAGAGTCTGATTCCCAAAAACGCCAGAGGAAAAATTTCCGTTGACGAATTTATGCTGAAACTGGAAGACTCTGATGAATACTTCGATCAGTTAAAACAAAAAGCCGCTAAAAAAGGTAAAGTGCTCGCGTATATTGCTAAATATGAAAATGGAAAAGGTAAAATAGGAATTGAAGAAATAGATAAACAGCATCCGTTTTTTGAATTAAACGGAGTAGACAATATTATTGCATATACAACTAAAACATTTGAAGAAAAACCTCTTGTTATCAGAGGCATGGGAGCCGGCGCTTTATTCACTGCGTCCGGTATTTATAGCGACGTTTTAAGAATATCAAAATTTCTGGGTTAAATTATGAGCGAAAAAATTAAAGTTGCAGTTTTAGGCGCGACAGGAAGTGTTGGACAAAAATTTATTGATTTGCTAACAGATCATCCCTGGTTCGAACTCGCGGAAATAGCGGCATCGGAAAGATCCGCAGGTAAAAAATATTCCGAAGCCGTAAATTGGATAATGCAGTCGCCCCTGAGAAAAAATGTTGCCGACATGATTGTGAAAAAAACTACTCCTGAGGAAGTTTCATCTCGAGTTGTTTTTTCAGCAATGGATGCTTCAGTTGCCGGTGAAGTTGAAACCAGTTTCGCGCAAGCCGGACGTGTTGTAATTTCTAATTCGAAAAATCACAGATACGATAAAGATGTTCCTCTCATAGTTCCCGAAGTAAATTTTGAGCATCTGAATATTATTAAAAAACAATCAACACCCGGTTGTATTATAACTAATCCGAATTGTTCAATTATCGGATTGATGCTGGCATTAAAACCGATTCACGATGCATTCGGACTTGAACTTGTAAATGTTGTAACCATGCAGGCTGTTTCAGGAGCCGGTTATCCTGGAGTATCAAGTCTCGACATTATCGATAATGTTATTCCTTTCATTGGCGGCGAAGAACCTAAGATGGAGCTCGAACCGTTGAAAATTTTAGGCGAAGTTATCAATGGTGAGTTTAAGTATGCAGACATAAAAGTAAGCGCTCAATGTAACAGAGTTGCTGTTATTGACGGACACACAGAATGTGTTCAGGTGAAACTGAAGAAGCAAGCATCAGAAAAACAGATGATTGAGGCATGGAGAAACTTTGAAAGTTTACCGCAGAGTCTTAACCTTCCATCTGCTCCGAAACCTGTCATACATTACTTCGATGAGGAAAAATATCCTCAACCGAAAATTCACAAAAACCTTGGCAAGGGAATGGCTGCAAGTGTAGGTCGCTTACGCAAATGTCCGTTGTTCGATTATAAGTTTGTGATACTTTCACATAACACGGTTAGAGGCGCTGCAGGAGGAACATTATTGATTGCAGAACTAATGAAAGCTCAAGGTTTACTGGAAAAATACTTATGAAAAAAACAATAAAAGTTACAGCTCCTGCTTCTGTTTCTAATGTTGGTCCCGGATTTGACATTATGGGTTTTGCCATTGATCAGCCAAGCGATGAAATTATTCTCAAAAATTCTTCATCAAAAGGCATAACAATAAAAAAAATTTCAGGCGATGGCGGTCAGATTCCTCTCGAAGCAAAAAATAATACTGCTGGTTATGCAATCCAAAAACTGATGGAAAAAACCGGTGATGATAATGGATATGAAATTGAAATAAAAAAAATTACCGGTCTTGGCGGTGGACTTGGTTCAAGTGCAGCCAGCGCAGTTGCTGCTGTTTTTGCTTATAATGAATTTATTGGGAAACCGTTTTCCAAAGATGAACTCCTTGAATACGCTCTCTTAGGCGAGTCAATTGCCAGCGGCGCTATTCATGCCGATAATGTTGCGCCTTCATTATACGGTGGTTTTATTCTGATACGAAGTTATGATCCGATTGATATTATTCATTTATCAGCTCCGAAAAATCTTTTTTGTACGGTGGTTTATCCTCAAATAGTAATTAAGACTTCCGAAGCGAGAAAAATTTTAAAGAAAACAATTTCTCTGAAAGATGGTATTGCGCAATGCGGAAATGTTGCGGGTTTGATCGCCGGTTTATTTAAAAAAGATTATCAGTTACTGGGCAGATCACTTCAAGACAGGTTTGCTGAACCGTATCGCGCGAAACTGATTCCCGGATATGCAGAAATAAAACAATCAGCAGTGGATGCTGGCGCTATCGGTTGCAGCATCTCGGGAAGCGGACCTTCGATTTTTGCATTGTCAGATAATCTCGACGATGCAAAAAGAATTGGAAACGCGCTCAAAAAAACTGTTTCAAAAAACGGGATGAAAAGTAAATTATACATTTCGGGAATTAATCATCACGGTCCTGAAGTGATTGGATAGAGTTTATGAAGTATCACAGCACAAATAATCCCCAAAATATTGTTAACCTCAGGCATGCAGTTTTAAAAGGACTAGCTGAAGACGGTGGTCTTTTTATGCCGGAGTATATTCCAAAACTTGATAAAGAATTCTTCGAAAATATTCCCGGTTATAAAATTTCTCATGTTGCTTTTGAAGTGCTGAAACATTTTACTTCCGATGAAGTAGCTGAACAGGAACTTACAGAAATTGTAAAAGATGCTTTCAATTTTGAAGCGCCTGTAAAAGTTCTCGATGAAAAATATTCTGTTCTCGAGTTATTCCATGGCCCGACTTTAGCATTCAAGGATTTCGGAGCGAGATTCATGGCCAGACTCATGAGTTATTTTATTCGCGGGGAAAAAAAGGAATTAAATATTCTTGTCGCAACAAGCGGTGATACCGGAAGCGCTGTAGCAAATGGGTTTTATAAAACACCCGGCATTAATGTTTTTATACTTTACCCAAAAGGAAAAGTAAGCGACATTCAGGAAAAACAACTTACAACGCTTGGTGAAAATATTACCGCGCTCGAAGTAAACGGAACATTCGATGACTGTCAGGCTATGGTTAAAGCAGCATTTGTTGATAAACAACTGAATGATAAATTAGTACTTTCTTCAGCTAATTCAATAAATATTGCAAGACTGCTGCCGCAATCAATTTATTATTTCAATGCATTCAGGCAAGTTATTAGCTCAGGAAAAGAAATTGTTATTTGTGTTCCCAGCGGAAATCTTGGGAATCTTACAGCAGGTTTATTTGCGGCGGAGATGGGTCTGCCGGTTAAAAAATTTGTTGCTGCCACCAATGCGAATAGCGTTTTTTCAGAGTATGTTAATTCGGGATTATTTACTCCACGTCCTTCTGTAAGAACTCTTTCGAATGCAATGGACGTCGGGAATCCGAGCAATCTAGCAAGGATTAATGAACTTTATAAAAATGACATCAACATTATCAGAAAAGTTATTTTTTCGAATAGTCATTCTGATGATGATACAAAAATCGGTATAAAAGAATTTTACGATAAATATAGTTACATAATCGATCCTCATGGAGCAATCGGTTATCTTGCCATGAAAGATTATTTCCGCGAATCGAAATCAAAAAATGAGCTAGGAATAATTCTCGAGACGGCGCATCCGGCTAAATTTAAGGATGAAGTTGAGAATATCCTTAATCAGGAAATTAAATTGCCGAAAGCATTGCTTGAATCATCACAAAAAGAAAAACATTCCATCCAGCTCGGTAATACTCCGGAAGCGCTTAAACAATTTTTACTCTCATAAAAAAGCCCGGCTTCTCAATGAAGTCAGGCTCCCGTCAGAAGTATTCCGTTTATAAATTACAATGTAAGGAAAAACTTTTTTTCACGGATAAATGATTTACCGGAATTTTTATCAGTTACTTTTACTCTCAGGATATATTCACCTACATCAAGGTCTTTAAGATTAATCTGGAAGTAAATGAAATCATCTTTTTGATTTCCGTTATAATTCTGGTTGAATTGAATTGATCCTTTTTGGGAAGATAAATCAAGCGTAAATATTTGTTCAAGAATACTTTTCTCATAACTCTTGGCGAGCCCGTAAGAAATATCGTAATTCGTAAAGCCATGATTCTGAACTAAGTTATAAATTTCAAAGTACAGAAAAAACGGCGATGATTTTGAGTACATTGAATAGGGATATGGCTGAAAAAACATACCATTTTTTGTGTACTTGCCGGGAGCCGCGTTTTCTTTAACTCCAACAGAGAACAATAAGTCGCTCAGAAATAAATCTTCTTTTAGAAAATTTCTTGTCGATACTTCAATAACTTTCGATCCTAAAAATCTTTTCCCCTCATCATCAACTTCAAAAGCTATTACAAAATCTTCAGGGGGAAGTGTGAATGAAAGCATGTCAATGAAATGTGATGTTTGAGTATTCTCAAAAGTAAATTCAATTTTATCCGAATGTGTAGCGATGGGAAAATGTGATTTATCTTTTATGGATAATTTTTCATTAAAAACTAATCTTTTATAAAGAGCTCCGTTTACAGCCTGACTGATTTGCTGCATTGGTATACCGAGATATGCCTCAAGTACAACACTGCTGTCTCTCTTAAAGCGGCAATAATCAACAGATAATGTAACTTCTGGGACAGGTGTTTTAGTTGTAATTTCAGGGAGTTCAGCTTTTTGCGCACGATCTTCGTTAAAAAAAGTAATGATGAAAAAATCTTCCTCTTCAATCGGTGTTGATTTGGGACCCTCATCGTAGCCAGCTTCCATTACGAGACCCTGCAGTTCCACAAAAATCTGCTGATATTTATTACTCAACTGCGCACGGTCTTCAAAAAAAGTTCGTGATGGTTCACTGGCATCAGAAGTGATATCTAATTTATTCGGGATAAAAGAATCGCCGGGAATATCGCCTTTAAATATTATTT
>CAZEXO010000176.1:0-8129 GCA_964516545.1 uncultured Melioribacteraceae bacterium | reverse complement strand
AAACAGGCATATGAAACCTCCCGCGAACGACATGGATTATATGAAGCAAAAGTTTCTGAGATGATAGAAAAAGGATCGATTCTTATTGATACTGACGGAGAACGTGTCGGTCAGATTAATGGACTGGCAGTTTACGGCGGATCGAACGGTTTCTCTTTCGGAAAGCCAACAAGAATAACCGCGAGTGTATCGTTAGGAAATGGAAATATCGTAAATGTTGAACGCGAAGCCGGTTTAAGCGGAAGCAGTCATAACAAAGGCGTATTAATTATCTCAGGATATTTTAAGGAGAAATTCGGAAAAAAAATTCCTTTATCATTTAACGCGAATTTAGTTTTTGAGCAGGGTTATGGAATGATTGACGGTGACAGCGCCTCTATAACCGAAATATGCGCTTTATTATCCAGCTTGTCAGAGATACCGATCAAACAATCAATTGCCATCACGGGGTCTGTGAATCAGAAAGGTGACATCCAGCCAATCGGGGGAGTAAATGAAAAAATTGAAGGCTTCTTCGATATTTGTAAAACAAAAGGACTGACTAAAAAACAAGGCGTTATTATTCCCATTCAGAATGTGAAAGACCTGATGCTGAAACAGGAAATAATCGACGCGGTCAAAAATAACGAATTCAACATTTACCCGGTTACCTCGGTGGAAGAAGCAATTGAAATTCTTACGGGAATAAAAGCAGGGAAAGAAATTAAGCCGGGACTTTATGAGAAAAACACTATCTTCGGGATGGTTGAATGTAAACTTAAGGAAATGAGAAAAATATTAAAACCAGCTCCGGCGCCGAAACAACCAGAAGTAAAATCAACAAAAACTAAAAGGAAAAATAAATAATTATGAATCAGGCATTTGCGAAGACAAAAATACTTGCTACACTAGGACCCGCCAGCGACTCGGAAGAAAATTTAAGAAAATTAGTTGATGCCGGCGTTGATGCTGTACGTCTGAATTTCTCTCACGGTAATCATGATTACTTTGACAAATTATTCGAAACAATTAATAATGTGAGCGATAAAAAATCAGAACCGCTTACAACGCTCATTGATTTACAGGGTCCGAAAATAAGAATCGGTGAACTGGCTAAAAGTGAGATTGAAATCTTTTCGGGCAATATGATTGAGATTACGGACGAGTTGGTTTTGGGTGATGATAAACGCGTCCATTGTTCTTATCATAAAATTATTGAGGAAGCATCCATAGGTGATCAGATATTAATTGATGACGGTTTGATCAGACTGGAGGTAATGGAGAAAAAGGATACTGCTCTTGAGTGCAAGATAATTGAAGGCGGCACTTTAAAACCGAAAAAAGGAATGAATCTTCCGGGAATGAAACTGAGCACCCCGGCCATAACGGAAAAAGATTTTGAGAATCTTGAATTCGCGCTAAAATATCGTATTGATTATATCGCTTTATCATTCGTTAGATCGCCAAAGGATATTATCGAATTACGCGAGTGGTTATCAAAGAAAGGAAAATCAATTCCGATTATAGCGAAAATCGAAAAACCCGAAGCCGTAAACAATTTTGAAAAAATTCTTGATGTAGCCGACGGAATAATGGTAGCGCGAGGTGATCTTGGCGTTGAGTTACAGCCGCATCAGGTTCCTCTTATTCAAAAAAGAATAATTAGCAGATGTAACGCGGTAGGCAAACTTGTTATAACCGCTACTCAGATGCTCGAATCAATGATTTCAAATCCTGTCCCCACGCGCGCTGAAGCTTCAGATGTTGCAAACGCTGTTTACGACGGCACTGATGTTGTCATGTTAAGCGGCGAAACATCCGTTGGTAAAAATCCTGTTCTTGCCGTGAGAACAATGAACAAAATTCTTGTGGAAACTGAAAAAAATACTCCTAAAAAAGCTTGTCATTACTTCACCATCCCCGATAATTTAGTTGATAATCTTTTTGATTCAACAGGCAAAGCTATTTCATGTATTGCCGATCAGATTTTCGCTTCATTAATTGTTGTGTTCACCCATGAAGGACGAAAAGCAAAAGTTTTGTCGAAGTTCAGACCGAACTCTCCGATTATTGCTGTGTCGGATAAATTTGAAACTCTGACACATCTCAATCTTCATTGGGGAATAAAATCCTTCTTCCTTGATGAAATTGACGATGAGGATTATGCTATTGAAAAGGCTACTGAGATTTTAAAAGAAAATAATCTCGTTAAAAAAGGTAATGTAATTCTTTTTACTGCCGGTGCACCTTATACTGACCGCGGACGTAAAACCTGGCTCAGATTTATCGTAGTATAATTTTTTTTATTTAGTGTAAAATAATGGCAGAAGCAAAAACAGCACGATGGTGGGAACCGACATCCAATAATAAAATTCTTTGTACTTTATGCCCCAGATATTGCAGAATTGGCGAAGGACAAAACGGTTTTTGTTATATCCGTTATAATAAAAACGGAAAGTTATATACAAGCGGTTACGGACATCCGACAGGTTTTGCGCTTGACCCGATTGAAAAAAAACCTCTGAATCATTTTCTCCCTGGTTCTCAGATTCTTAGTTTCGGAACAGCCGGGTGCAATCTAGGTTGTAAATTCTGTCAGAACTGGAATATCAGCAAAGCGGAATATGATTTCACAAATTCTAAAACAGCTTCTCCAGAAACGGTTGTGAGTCTTGCCCTCAAACATCACGCGCCATCTATCGCCTATACATATAACGACCCGACAATATTCGGTGAGTATGTAATTGACATTTCTAAAATTGCCCGGGAGAATAACATAAAAAATGTAATGGTAACAGCCGGTTACATCGATAAAGAAGCTCGCAAGGATATTTATGAATTCATTGACGCCGCTAATGTCGACCTGAAAGCATTCACCGAAAAGTTTTATTTTAGTCTTACCTCATCTCACCTTGAGGATATTCTCGATACATTATTATGGATAAAACACGAGACTAATATCTGGCTGGAAATAACAACATTATTGATACCCGGGAAAAATGACAATCCTGAAGAGATAAAAAAGATGTGCAGCTGGATAGCGCGATCACTCGGCGAGGATACTCCGCTTCATTTTACGGCTTTTCACCCTGATTTTAAAATGACCGATTTACCCCGAACTCCATTAAAAACATTATCTGAGGCTCGAAGTATTGCCTTGAGTGAAGGAATAAAATACTGCTATATGGGCAATGTTAACAACATTGACGGACATACAACTTATTGTCCTAAATGTAATTCTCAGTTAATCGTGAGGGATTGGCATTCAGTTACAAAAAACATTATCAAGAATGGAACTTGCCCGGTATGCGGGACAATAATCCCGGGAGTTTTTTATTAATAAAATAATAATTCGTCCAAAAAATTATCCTTTTTTTGCGACTTATTGGACGCGCTTAAATATAGTATCACAACGCCAAAATTCAACTATTGAAACTTGGTAATATATTTTTGACAAATTGTATTTTATAAAGAAGAATTATGTCTTATCTTTATGCCGTATACTTTTATTGAAATCCGATCATTCGAAGAAATAAATTGAATTACAAATTTTTTGAAGGAGTAACAAAAAATGAAAGCGTTTAGTTATCTGATAATTGCGTTGCTGTTCATTTTGGGAAGCGTTACCCAAATAACAGCTCAAGGTAAACTGGGAAAAGTAGGAAAGATATTCTCAGTAGAAGAAGCAAATGCTCTTTTTGGCGAAGTAAAATCCAGCAAAACTATTAATACAAAATTTCTGCGCAATGTATTGAACAAATCAAAACATTATGTTCGTATGAAGATGAAACGAAACATGATGACAATTTTTGAAGATACATTCGATGTTGAAAGCTTCAATCGTAAACACAAAATAACCGCCATAACAGTTGATGATTCACCGGAACATATTTTCAGCAAAGAAACAATAAAAGAGTTAATTGATCTTGGCGGTTCGGATGTAACAATAATTCAGGACAGAGGCGAGGTTTTAACAGTAACAAACGGGGCATACACTCTTGAATTTGCAGTTGGTTGCCCGCCATTTTGTTGGTAACATCCTTAAATTTGTGTAAAAATAAAAAAGAAGGTGCCGATCCAAAATATTAAATTTGAATTGAGAAAAACAAAATTTAGTAAAAAAGGAGAAGCACCATGAATCACGTAATTGGAGAAGAATACCGATGAAGAAAGGCTGAATTAAAGTTACTCCGAAACATCAGAAAGCTGGTAAGTTCTAAGGATGATGATTATGCTGGTAGCGTAACACTTTCTTTGATAATTGTCTTTACACATAAAAAAGACTTGACCCTCAGTTTCTAGGTAGGAGATTTTTATTTGACTCAGTTTATTTATCTACTTGGTTTTTTGATTTGGATTTTCCCTGCAATACGCCAATATAAAAAAAATCTCTTTTTTTATTTTCTTATACTGGCTTTAAGTGATCCGATTAATCTTATAGTTTTTTTCCTCTTCAGACTCAACCCGTTTGATACTATTGTTGTATATTCGAGTTATTTATTGTTTCTTTCAATTCTTGAGAAAAGGAATGTTAAAAAATACTGGGTGGTGTTTACAATCCCTCTGATTGCCATGATAATTATTGATATAACCACCCCCTGGATTGAAGCCGACACAATCAAGTTTTTATTTATAATGCTGCATATAGTTATTTTCAGTCTTATTCTAAGAATATATGCCTTTGATCAGAGTGAGAAAGGTATCGTTAATTGGTTTTACATTGTTCTCCTATTTTACGAATTAACAGTTATTTCCAAATTTATCGCTATAACTATCGGAATTGATAATGCAACCGGATACTTTATCGTCACTACATTCGTCCAAATCGCTTTTGGACTCTTCTTTTCTATCTTTAGAGAGGATGACCCCAGACTCATTTCTCAGCTTTGATAATCCGCTGGTCATCTCTCTTCTGATTATTGTTATTGTTTTACTGGTAACATACATCTATTTCAGATACATAATTATTCCGATGCGGGTAAAGCATCTTAAAGCAGAGGAAAATATAAGATTACAGCAAGCTGAATTAATGGCTTTGTTCGCGGAATTATCTCCTGATCTTGTCCTTCGTTTTGACATTAGGGGCAAAGTCGTACTCGCGAACAATTCTGCTCATCAGGTTTTTCACAAAAGTTTTATTCTCGGCGGTCAGATTGAAGATATTCTTCCAAAGATTTCAAGGTATAACATTATCAATCTTATTGAAACCGGAGAAAGAAAAGATTTTACTGTTTCACTTCAGGATCGTCAATACCAATTCATTCTTGCCGGTGTTCCTAAAATTAAAGTGGCTCAGCTTTACGGACGGGATATTACCGAATTGAAACAGAAGGAAAAAGAACTGAAAGTCGCGCTTGAAAAAGCTGAAGAATCCCAAAAACTTAAAGCCGATTTTCTCGCGCGAATATCCCACGAGGTCAGGTCTCCGCTTGTTGCTATTCAGGGTTATTCCGAACTGATTATGAATGACTTTCATGACAGGTTTGATGACAATTTCAGAAGCATTTTCAGATCCATCGATAAAAATACCAAGAGACTTTATCGAACTGTTGATTTAATTCTGAACATGTCTCAGCTTCAAACCGGAACATATGAACCGAGAAATGATGTAATTAATCTTGAGGAGATGTTGAATGTAATTCATTCCGAGTTCAGATCATTTGCCGAGGAGAAAGAAATTAATTTTCGTTTTATTAATAACCTGAAATCCAAAGCCATTATCAACGCAGATGAATATTCCATGCAACAGATATTCGTTAACCTTGTGGATAATGCCATAAAATTCACCGAACGCGGTGAAGTGACAATTAATATTTTCGAGGAAAATAGTTTTAAGTGTGTTGAAATAAAGGACAGCGGAATAGGAATATCGGAAGCATATCTTAAACAATTATTTTCACCCTTCACCCAGGAGAAAAACGGATACACTCGCCCCTACGAAGGAACCGGACTCGGTTTAGCGCTGGTCAAAAACTACATCGATGTAAATAACGCAAAGATATTTGTGAATAGCAGTCCTCAAAAAGGATCAACATTCACGGTTAAAATAAAAGGAGCAAAACAATGAGCGTTGGCAGCGAAAGTAAATATAAATTACTGATTGCCGATGATGATCTTGATAACGTAAAATTTCTCGAATACTACTTAAAACGCACCTTTGATGTAGCAATTTGTACAACTGTTAATTCATTTTACGAAACAATCAAAAGTGACACGTTCGATATCATCTTAATGGATATTGCACTGAAAGATTATAAAACCGGACTGGACTTAACCAGAGAAATCAAGGATGACCCGATGTATGCTGATATTCCTGTGGTATGTTATAGCGGTCATGTGCTCAATAAGGACAGAATCAATGCAATGAAAGCCGGTTGCGATATGTTTATTGGAAAGCCCGCAAGCAATCAACTTCTTTTGAATTCTCTGTTATCATTATTAAATAAGAGAAAAACTCTTTCGGACAAAACCAAATAAGAAAGCCCCGCTTGAACGGGGCTTAGTTTATTTTCAGCTTATATTCATCAGGTTCCGGCGCTGTAGTCAGTCATGTATATTTCCTGCTCTCTGGTTAGCTTGTCTAGTTTCATACCCATGGTTTTTAATTTAACTCCGGCAATTTCCTGATCTTGTTCTTCGGGAATATCGTATACATCAGGATCGAGTAAAATACCATCGCTATCCAGTTTTGCAAGATTCAATTGTGACATGAATTGATTAGCAAAAGACATGTCCATCACTTCGGAGGGGTGACCTTCTGCTGCAGCTAAATTTACCAAACGTCCTTGTGCAAGTAAATAAATCCTCCGGCCGTTCTTAGTTGTGTATTCTTCATTGTTCGGACGAATGGTTCTTTTTGATTTAGATACCTTTTCAAGGTCGGGTATGTTTATTTCGCAGTCATAATGACCCGTGTTACAAACAATAGCGCCGTCTTTCATTTTTTCAAAATGCTTTTTAACAATAATATCCTTCACACCTGTGGCGGTTATAAAGATGTCACCGATTTTTGCCGCTTGCTCCATCGGCATAACCTGGAATCCTTCAAGTGTGGCTTTTAGCGCAGCGGTCGGTTTCACTTCGGTTATAATTACATTCGCTCCAAGACCCGCAGCTCTCATCGCGCAACCTTTACCACAATGACCATAACCGGCAACAACAAAGTTTTTTCCGGCAAGAAGAACTGAGGTAGCTCTTATGATGCCGTCAATTGAAGATTGTCCGGTACCATAAACATTATCGAAATCCCACTTTGTTTCTGCATCATTTACCGCTATTACGGGATAAAGCAATTTTTTATCTTTAGCCATGGCCCTCAATCTATGGACACCTGTGGTTGTTTCTTCAGTTCCACCGATAATATCTTTTGCCAGTTTTGGATATTTGTTATGTACGGTGAAGATAAGATCAGCACCGTCATCAAGAGTTAGGTTAGGTTTCATATCAAGAGTTCTGTCAATCGACCAATAAAAATCTTTTACGGATTGTCCATGCCATGCATAAATTTCCGTTCCGTTTTTGGCAAGAGCGGCAGCAACATCATCCTGCGTCGATAAAGGATTACATCCGCTCCAGCTTATTTGCGCACCTGCTGCACGAAGTGTCTCAATCAAAACAGCGGTTTCTTTTGTAACATGTAAACAACCGGCAATCTTATAGCCTTTAAATGGTTTTGTTTTACTATACTTTTCTCTGAGCGCCATAAGAACAGGCATTCTTGATTCAGCCCATTCAATTTTTTTTCTGCCTTCTGCCGCCAGCTTTAAATCTTTTACTTTATACTTACCAGCTTTATAATCCATTTAATGATTCTCCTGATTTATCATTTATAAATATTTTTCAAATTTTGAGACCAAGTCCAATTGTTCCCACGAAAACTCTTTTCGTCCAAAGTGTCCGTAAGCCGATGTTTTCTGATAAATTGGCTGACGTAATTTCAAACGTGAAATAATTCCCTTAGGGGTAAGATCAACTTCTTTCTGAATTATTTTAGCAATTTCAAAATCCGACATTACACCGGTATTTTTCGTGTCTACATAAACCGAGACTGGTTCGGCAACACCAATAGCATAAGCAACCTGAACCAAACATTCTTTAGCTAACTTTGCTGCAACAATATTTTTTGCAATATGTCTTGCTGCATAAGTAGC
>CAZEXO010000175.1:0-8157 GCA_964516545.1 uncultured Melioribacteraceae bacterium | reverse complement strand
GGAAAAGATACTTATTAAAAATGATGTTACCGGCGAGAGAGTTAAAATAATTCCGGAATTCAGCGGTAATCTGAACGAGCTTGTTTTGTCAAACGGCAAAGAGAATATTTCTATTCTTGACTGTTATGAAACACGGGGAGACTCTGTCAATAATCCCTATTTCAAAGGAGCTGTGTTATTACCTTTTCCAAACAGACTTAAAAACGGGAAATATATTTTTGAAGGCAAGGAATATTTTTTCCCTGTGAATGATGATCTTTTCAACACGGCTATTCATGGTTTTTTCTACGGAAGGAACATGGAAATTCATGAAGTTGTGATTGAAGAAAAATATTGTTCGGTTACGCTGAAAAATATTTATGACTCAGAATACGACTACTATCCTTTTAATTTTACTACTTATATCACATATACATTGGATGAAGTAAACGGATTTGAATGTTTGACGCAGATAATAAATGACGGTAACAAAAAACTACCGGTTGGGCTTGGCTGGCATCCTTATATTTCTCTGGGTGGATCGGTGAATGATTGCATGTTGAGAATACCGCCGGGTAAGTATCATTTGCTTGATAAACAAATGATTCCCACCGGCGAATTAAAAATTGAATCAGATTTTTCCGGTCTCGAAAAAATAGGCCAGCACAACTTTAACACCGGCTTAATTCTGGATCAGCAGGAAGGAAAAGTCTTTACCGAAATTCATTCTCCTGAAAAAAATGTAAGAGTGAAATTTTGGCAGGAGACAGGTAGTCGTAAATTTAATTATCTGCAGCTATACATTCCGCCGGAAAGAAAAAGTATCGCGCTGGAACCGATGACCTGTAACGTTGACGCTTTCAATAACGGCGAGGGGCTTATCGTTCTTAATCCTCTGGAATCTTTTCAGGCTTCTTTCGGTATACAAATTTCCTGATCAATAATAAGGCGAAGTCGAATGAATAATATCAAAGAATTATTTAACAGAGTAGCATCTGAATCCGCTAAAAAATTTTTTACTGGAATGTATATTGCACAAAATGAGGAAGTGAATAATTATATAAATCGTTATCAGAAGTTAATAAAAAGATACTCTGAGATATTCACTGATAATTCTGTCAAAATTTTCAGCACACCCGGCAGAACCGAAATTGGCGGAAATCATACTGATCATAATCACGGACTCGTTTTAGCCGGCAGTATTAATCTTGATACTTTGTCAGTCGTCGGTAAAACACAAAATAAAATTATTTCAATTTACTCAGAGGGTTATGAAAAGCCTTTTATAGTTGATCTCGATCATCTTGAAATCATTGACTCAGAGAAGGGCAGTTCGAATTCGCTGATTCGCGGTATCGCTGCAAGATTTATTCAACTGGGCTTAAAGATCGGCGGTTTTAACGCTTGTATGACAAGTGATGTTCTTGTCGGCTCCGGACTAAGTTCATCAGCATCATTTGAAGTTCAGATTGGAACGATTCTCAACTCGATGTTTAACGAAAATAAACTGGACAATATTGAAATCGCAAAAATAGGACAGTGGGCAGAAAACAATTTTTTCGGAAAACCATGCGGGCTGATGGATCAGATTGCATGCGCGATTGGCGGAATTGTTGCCATTGATTTTAATGATCCCGCTGAACCTGTTGTTGAAGCTATACCATTCGATTTTCAGAGCGCGGATTATTCATTGATTGTTGTAAATACGGGCGGTAGTCACGCTGACCTCACGGATGATTATTCCTCAATTCCTTCAGAGATGAAAGAGGTAGCCGGGGAATTTAACAAATCTTTCATGAGAGGGGTCAAGTTAGAAAATATTATCGCTGATGTTGCTTCTTTGAGAGAAAAAACCGGTGACCGCGCTTTACTAAGAGCCTTTCATTTTCTTAAAGAAAACGAAAGAGTAATGAAACAGGTTGATTGTCTGAAAAAAAATCAGTTCGCTGAATTTTTAAAACTGATAAATGAATCAGGAAATTCTTCATTCAAATTCCTCCAGAATTGTTATACGGAAAAAGATATTAAGTCGCAGGGAATTTCTCTCGCGCTTGCCTTGACTGAAAATTTTATCAATCAAATTGGAGAAGGTGCCTGCCGCGTCCATGGTGGTGGATTTGCCGGAACAATCCAGGCATTTTTACCTAACAGTCAGACCGAATCCTATATTGGTTATATGGAGAGAATATTTGGACACGGAAGCGCTATGAAGTTAGCCATAAGAGCAGTTGGAAGTATTTCAGTCGAAATATAAAAAAGGCATCTTGCGATGCCTTTGATTTATCTTAATAAACGATCAGGTCTGTTACTCTGAAGTGTTTTACCCGGTCCCGCGCTCACTTTAAATTTCGAAATCATATCGCGTAGATTCATGGTCAGGTTTCTTAATTCTTCAGTTGTCTTAGCTACATGTTCAATTCCTGAAGCGGACTGATGAGTAACTGTACTAATTGATTCAATATTTTTTGAAATCATTTCAGCAGTGGTTGACTGTTCTTCTGATGATGTTGCCAACTGATTAATTACATCGCCAACTTTCTGCGCAGCTTCAATAATTTCGTTGAGAGAATGCCCGGCTTTTGCAGCCAGTTCTTTTCCTTTTGTTATCTCGGTGTGTCCTTCCTGCATTGAAGATACGGCGAGCGTAGTCTCATTCTGAATGCCCTTGATTTTATCGGCAATTTCATTCGTAGCTTTCGAAGTACGTTCGGCAAGTTTTCTTACTTCATCCGCAACAACAGCAAAACCGCGTCCCTGTTCACCCGCGCGGGCTGCCTCAATTGCTGCATTAAGAGCAAGTAAATTTGTTTGATCGGCAATGTCATTAATCACCTGAACAATCTCGCCGATCTGCGTACTGCTGTTACCAAGTTCCTGAACGGTTTTTGCAGTTTTATCTGAAGCATCTGTAATTCTGTTCATGCCGATTACAGTTTCGGCTACGACTGATCCGCCTTCTTTCGCGATATTTCCGGCTTCTTTTGAATATGCCGATGCGGTTGTTGCGTTTTTACTTGATTCAAGTATTGTTGTTGTCATTTCTTCGATTGCGCTCGCTACATCAGTAATTTGCATTGATAATTCCCGCGCGCCCGTTGCCATTTCTTCAGTGCTTGATGAAATTAAGTTAGCCGAATTAGCGGTTCTGTCAATAACCTCGGTAACCTCCGTAAGTATTTGACTCAAAGATTCACCAAGTTTATTTATACTATTAGTCATGAGTTGATGATCACCTTTATACTCATGTAAAACTCTCGCGGTTAAATCGCCGGTTGCCATTATTTCGAGAACACGCGTACCTTCTTTAATCGGATCGATAACAGCGTCAAGAGTATCGTTGATTCCCTGAATAATATCTTTGTAACCGCCTTTGAATTTTTTAACATCTCCACGCAGAGACAGATTACCTTTTATGAATGCATCAATCAATATTTTTATCTCATCCTCAAGACCTTTAAAGGATGCTATCGTACTTTCAAGTGCCGGGTTGATCTCGTCTTTTTCGTCATAATTTCCGATTTGTTGACCAAAATCTCCGTCCGCTATATGCTGCATAATTCTCACAACACCATTTCTAAGGTCTTCGACAAACTTATCAAGACTCTGGGCAATTTCGCCGATCTCATCGGTAGATTCCATGTTCAGGCGTTGTGAAAGTCTGCCTCTCGAAATGTCGGTTATCATATTTTTAATTTTGTTGATCGGGTTAGTTAACATTGGTGCGAGATAGAAAACGGCAAAAATGAATAATGCTGCAAGGATAATTGTTCCAACTATCATCCATACCAAAGCATCGGAAAAACTTGCAGTGCTCTCTTCATCAAGCTGAGCTGCCTTTTGATCAAGTATTTGAATAACCGAGGTGAATTTATCAGATAATTTCCCGCCTACTTCTACACCCGAAGTCGTTGCAATTACTCCTGCGAACTCAAAATTTTGCATTGCCGCGGCGCTGACTATTCCGTCTGCAACCACGTTTTTATATTCATTCCAGATTTCTATTATCTCATCCACATCCGAGGCATAGGATGAACCCAGACTAATTTCTTTAAATGTTTCTAAGTTTTCATCTACATCGTCTCTCAGTTCACCATATTCAACATTATTCGATCCGAAATCAGCAGCAAATTCGGCAATTGAAAACTTCAGCATGATAAACTGAATCTCTCCATAAGAAATAAAAATTTTATCCGCTAATTCCTTCGGTTTTACATATTCATCAAAAATTGCGTTCTTTACATTCTCCATATCCTGCATTCGAATGTAGTTGTTAATCATTATAAGAACAGTCACAATTCCGATAATGGTAAAACTCATTTGCAGCTTTTTAGCGAACTTGTAGTTTTTTAGATTGAATAAATTTCCTAAATTCATTTCATAATCCTGGTTTTATATAAAAATATTTTGCCTGTATTCTTAGTTATCTCTTAACGTTAATAGTAATATTTCCCGATAAGTAAAGTAACTTGAATAATTATTCGATTACATTGAATTATATTATATCCATCACTGGTCATATTTACAAAAAAAATCTCTCAGATAACAGAAAATTATCAAATGATAACATTCACCTCCAAGTATTTTTAACTCTGCCGGTGAATCTATCAATATCCGCCATACATACAATTTTTTCATACTATATTGTCGAAAATATATATTTAAATTTTAGTCAAAAAATGAAGTGAACTTCTTCGATGCGCGACAGACAAAAGGACGGTTTTCCATTTACCCGGAATTTCGGTTGACATTTTTCTATGGATTTTTTCACCCTTAACTGACTAGCTCAAAATCAGATAAATAAATCATTACTTCTGATTAAAAGATCTTAATGGAGTTTGAAGTCAATTGCTATTGCTAATTTTACTTTTACTTTAGCGCCTTTATGTTCACCGGGGGTATACTGCATTTTTTTAACCACTCTTACAGCTTCTTCATCGCAACCCATCCCAATTCCTTTAAGCACTTTAACATCGTCAACACCGCCGTTTTCATTAACGAAAATAACTACGAAGACTTTTCCTGAAATACCTGCCTGTACTGCAAGATCTGGATAAACAATATATTTGTTCAATGCTCCCAGACCACCGACCATTTCCGGCATTTTTTCTGCGAAGGCTAAGTATTCAGTTGCTTTGTCGTTTGGAGTGGCTGCGAAATTATAAGTAAACAATAGAAAAAACAATACTGCTGCTTTACCAAATAATATATTTGATAACGATTTCATACTTGGGCTCCTGTCAATAATTCTCAAATAACTTATTGTAGTTCTTCACACCAAACCACATCTCATAAAAGGGTTACTTCTTAACAATATTATCGGTAAATAGTAATAAAAGTTTAGCCGGTACTGGTAAAAAAATATTATTTATTTGGTGCTTGCCAGTTGATGGTAACTATATAAAATTTTAATAGCGACTCTCAAAATTTTTACTATCAGATACCGGAGCTGGTCTTTCATATCCGGTGTAGGTTTTTTATGCTTGTCCGCGCTTCAATTAAATACTAAATTTGTCGCATCCCCGAATGACATTCTTCAAAGATAATGTCGAAGAATATTTTGTTACTATTTTATTAATTTATCAGGGAATTGAAATGAAAAGAAAAATAGTAATTGTTGTTTATTTTCTTTTTTTACTCGGGGAAATTTTTCCGCAAATTAAAATTTTCAGAAACCTTCGTGTAGAAGATGGTTTGGTTCAGTCCACTGTACGGGCGATCTCTCAGGATAAAGACGGATTTATCTATTTCGGTACTGAAAGCGGATTAAGCCGTTGGGATGGAATTAATTTTACCAACTATCAATATAATGATGGACTCTCTGATTTTGGAATCTTGGATCTGGCGGCTTTGTCTGATGGGTCTACATTAATAACCACGAGAACAGGGATTGACATTTTCAGAAAAGGACAACTTCACAAACTCGTAAAAAATATTCCCGACAAATATATTTTAACCTCGGCAATTGTTAACCGGGATATCTGGCTGGGTACATCAAAAGGAGTCTATGTAATAAAGGATGATTCTTTACATAACCTTTTCCCCGACGAAGTAATCAACAATTTACCTGTCTCGAAAATTTACGCAGGACCGCATTCAGTTTTTATGGTCGTAAAATCAAATCAAGTTTACAAGTTCTCCAAAGGTAGAATGGAGAAATTTTCAGATAATTCATTCTTCGCTGATAAAAAAATAAATACTCTCTATGAATCTTCGGATAGCTCGGTTTATTTCGGCACAAATTCCGGCGTGATTATATTTACGAAAAATCAAATTTCCCTGATCAACGAAAGCAACGGATTATCGGGAAATATGATTACGGATATTGAAGAAGGAGATGACGGAACAATTTATATCGCGACATCAGGCGGGGGATTAAACCGATTAAAAAATGGCACTGTTGAAGTCATTTCCATAAACAACGGTTTGCCTGATAATCATATTAATTGTCTCTTCAAAGGTAATGACCGAACAATTTATATCGGTACAAGCGCGAGTGGTGTGTTTATTTATCGCGATCAACATTTCCAGACATACAATGAAACAGTGGGACTTCATAACAATTTCATCATGTCGATTATCGAAGATGAAAAAGGGACCATGTATTTCGGCACAATGTCGGAAGGACTAAGTATTTTTGAAAATGGTAAATTCAGAAAACTTGACGAGAATGGGGGACTGAAATATAACAGCGTTATTAATTCTGTTAAGGGTAATAACGGTTTGGTTTATTTTTCTAATACTTACTCCATTAATATCTACAATCCCACCCTGAAAAAAATAATTAAGTCGCTCGAGGTTAAAAAGGATATCCCTTACTGGATTGGAACGATTTATGAGAACAGTGATGGGAAACTACTAATAGGGACAACTGAAGGATTATTTGAATATTTCGAAGGGAAAATAAACGAATCAAAAATCAAAATAAAAAATTCTGTTTCGAGAATATTACAGGTTGGAGACAGGCAATATTATTTCGGCACTTCGGGGAAAGGTGTAATAAAATATAATAACGGGACAATTACTGCTTATAACGAAGAGAAAGGTTTAGTTAATGATAAAGTGATTTCTCTTTTCAGAGCTGATAACGGCGAAATTTACGTCGGTACTACTGCCGGGCTTTCAATAATTCGCGGTGATGAAATTGAGAATCTAACTACAAAACAAGGTCTATCAGATAACACAATTTACGGTATTATAAGCGATAATGAGGGTAGAATATACCTCACAACAAACCGTGGAATTAATGTTCTTACGCGTATTAATGGTCAATTAACAATCAGAATCATTCGTTCTGTTGACGGATTAGCAAGCGATGAATTAAATGGCAACGCTGTCTGGAAGGATAAAGAAGGAAAGTTGTGGTTCGGAACCGTAAGAGGCGTTACATGTTACGATCCGTTAAAAGATACACCGCATAAAAATCCTCCTCATATACATATCACCGAAGCCACGGTAGTTGATAAAAATATTGATGTTACAAAGAAGTCAAAGCTCGTTTTAAAATTTGATGAAAACTATATACGGTTTAACTTCATCGGTATTAATATTTCTTCACCTAAAAGTGTGGTTTACAAATATCGGATGACTGGACTTGATGAATCATGGTTTGAAACCACTCAAAACTCTGTCCAATATGCTAATCTAAATGACGGATCTTACTCCTTCGAAGTGAAAGCAAAAAATGAATGGGGATACTGGAGCGAACCCGTGAAATTGTCTTTTGTGATTAATCCTCCTTACTGGGAAACCTGGTGGTTTATTTCGGGAGTTTTAGTTTTTATTCTGTTGATAGTTACTTATATATTAACATATAGATTCAGGCAGTTGCTGGCAATCGAAAGACTTCGCACGCAAATTGCCGCGGATTTGCATGACAATATCGGATCGAGTCTTACTGAAATTTCAATCCTCGGTGAAGTGCTAAACAAAAATATTACCATCCCGAATCAATTTATGAGTGATGGACTGACTAAAATTTCTGATATATCACGCGGGCTAATCGACAAGATGAGTGATATTGTCTGGCTTGTAAATCCGAAACGGGATTCTATTTACGATCTCATCCTCAGACTGAAAGATTCTTATTCCGAATTACTTTCGCATCAGGGTATATCTTTTAAAGCTCACAATCTTAAATCGCTTGAAAATATTTCTCTGGATATGACTTATCGTCAGAAT
>CAZEXO010000174.1:5476-8168 GCA_964516545.1 uncultured Melioribacteraceae bacterium | reverse complement strand
ACTTCTCTAAATTTTTATCGCTTTTATTTTGTATATCATGATCTATCGTAAATACAACCTGTTTGGGATTCGATAATTTTGTCGCTCCGATACTTTTAAATTTTGGAATTACAGCGCCGGTATTATCATGCGTCATAACATGCTGCGGTTTTATGGAGATATAATCTCCTGCATGTACTTTTTGATCAGTCTCGAGACCGACTGCGTATTTTTGACAAATTTTTTCAATTCTTGTTTGACTCATTTTGTCTCCCGAATTGGAAATTGTAAATGTTGACCAAAAGATATCTTACCTGCAAATTGGTCGCAATTTATTTACTGTTTTTGTTTTACTTTATACTCGTAAAGTTTTTGCAGACTGAAAAGGTTCAAAGCTAACAAAATCAGCATGATGAACAATTTGTGATTCAATTGTCCGCTTGCCCAAATCACCTTCAACAGAGTGTGTTCCGATAATATGCTGAACTTCTGCCGGTAAACCGAATCTGTCAGCTATTGAAACACCGCTAAAAGTGTGACGGACTAATTTCCCGAATTTGCATGTGCTTAACTGACCATCGGTAATTTCGTATTCAAGCAATTTCCCAACATCGATTAAAATCGCGCCCGCAATGAGAAAATCCCAGTTCAGTTTTACAGCCCCGTTGAAATTATTTTCCATTATTTTACCCATCTCAACAGCAAGCTGAACGCATGTGCGTTTGTGATTGATGAATGAAATGTTACAATTATCAATCAAAAGGGAAAAGGGAATTTTGTCAAGATCTTCAGGTTTGAAAGGACTGTTTTCAATCGCGTAAATCCAGCATTGATAAACCTGTTCTTTTAATTTATCATCTCTGATCCATTCAATTTCTGGCCAGATAAGTTTTATTTGTTCTTTCATTTTTTCCTCATACAAATTTCGAAATAGGAAAAGAAATCATCTTTGATAACAAAACGAGACTCCGAAAAAATTCACAGAATAACAAACATCACCAAAATAAAAATTTGTTCGCGTTATTTCGGTGACTTCTTCTTCAAAAAATTTACATAGCTGCAATCACAGCATCAGTCATTTGTTCTGTTGAAGCGGCGCCCTGATTTAATGATTCAGAACTTCCGCGTAATTTCATCATATCGTATGTTCTTATTTTACCTTCTTCAATTACCTTTGAGATGGCATTTTTAATTTTTTCAGCAATTGCTTTTTCACCAATGTGTTCAAGCATCATAACAGCGCTCATGAACATTGCAATGGGATTAACAATCGATGGATTCAGTTTTTCATATTT
Organism: uncultured Melioribacteraceae bacterium; assembly: GCA_964516545.1. Taxonomy (GTDB): domain Bacteria; phylum Bacteroidota; class Ignavibacteria; order Ignavibacteriales; family Melioribacteraceae; genus JAHISV01. The sequence goes on along the minus strand of CAZEXO010000174.1, from coordinate 6,894 downwards.
CGGAGCTGAGCCGTGTGTAGGTTCAAACACCGCAACTTCATCACCGATATTTGCTGAACAGGCAAATCCAAGTCCGCCTATCAATCCGGCAAAACCATCACTTATAATATCACCGAACATATTCTCGGCGACAATTACGCCATAATCTTCAGGATTTTTTGTAAGCCACATCATCTGAGCGTCAATGTTTGTGTCCCAAAGTTGTATTTCAGAAAATTCTTTTTGAGTCTGTTTGGCAATTTTTAACATCATACCTGAAGTTTCTCTGAGAACATTCGGTTTTTCACAAATTGTAACTGACTTATAACCATTCTTCTGCGCGTATTCAAAAGCAGCGCGAATGATTCGGGTTGACGCTTCGCGGGTAACAATTCTTGTGGAAATTGCCAAATCCTCACTCTTAACATTTTTAAAAGTTTTCATTTTCGGATGTGTTTCGAAAGCCTCGCGGACTTGCGCCGAAGGATTTGTCCATTCTATTCCGCTGTAAAGCCCTTCTGTGTTCTGACGAAATATTACAGCGTTCACCATCGGTTCATCTATTTTTCCTTCAAGAGTGCGTCTCACAAAATTCAGGGGATTACCTTTAAATGAAATACATGGTCGGATACAAATATCAAGATTAAAATGCTGACGCAGTCCAACAATAGGTGAAAAATATACATAACCTTTATCTCTGAGTTCGGGAGCCAGTTCTGCCAATGCAGTATCTTTAGGTTTACTTGTTATGGCTCCGAACAAACCAATTTTATGTTCTTCCAATAATTTTATTGTTCGTTCGGGAAGCGCGTTACCTTCGCTGCACCAAAAGTCCCATCCAATATCACCATGCACATAGTTTGCTTTGAATCCGGCTGCGCCAAGTAATCTTATTGCTTCCTTGAGCACAACTTTTCCAATTCCGTCTCCCGGTAATGAAACAATAGTTCTCATATCTCAGTATCCTTGTTTTTATTGGGTGTTTATGTACAATCCAAACTTAGAGAGTCAGGTCGATTTTAGCAAGAAAAAATGTTAAGGTAAGTGTAACAATTCGTTTATTTTTAATTGTTAGAAATAAGTAACAGTTTATTGGAATGAATTATCCAGTTGAATAGAGATTCTTGAGATATTTTTTCCGTATTCTTTAAGCTGTCCGGTTGACAACATTTCTTCATTCATAAAATGATTTGAGTATTTAACAGAAATATTAAGCCAGTTAACCGGGCGATAACTTAGGAGAAAATACCATTTATATCCTTCGTGGTAGAAAGGAAGATTTGTCATCACTCCTCTCAAATCATTTTCATACATATAAATTCTTGAGTTGTAAGAATCTGTTTTATGGAAACAAATCCGCGCGTTAAGAGAAAAATTTTCGTACATGTATTTAATATCCTGATAAAAAAGATAACCATCTTCAGTGTTTTGTTTCTGCT
>CAZEXO010000174.1:0-5466 GCA_964516545.1 uncultured Melioribacteraceae bacterium | reverse complement strand
ATATCCCGCCGGAATAAAAGATACCTGATTGAAGTAACAAAACCGGAGATGATTTGTAATAAACCTGCAAACGCATACTATGTTGAATTTTATCAAAAGGTAAGTCGCCATTTCGATTTATGATTTCCCTGGTTTCATATTTGTAGCGTGATTTTATTTTTACAGATCGATATTCTTTTGATTCGTAAAACACTAAGAACTCATTTCCGGATGATGGGAAACCGGATTCATCCCATGAATATGGAATTTTATATTTATCATAATAGAAAGAAAATGTTCCGACAGGTGAAGAATATCTTATTCCCGAATAGAAACCGAACTCATTCTGATTCCCTGATCTTTCTCCGATCGCGTTTCCGTATATCGTTGAAAAATTCCGGGGATAGTTTCTTACGGACAGAAGTAATTTTATGTCTCTTGTGAGATCAAAACGGATACTATTTATTGAGGCGACTGACAAATTATTATATGCCCATTCTGCGGTTATGTTTGTTCGTCCCAAATACAAGTTGTAGGAAAGTGAAATAAAATTAAAATCATTCCCATAAAGTGAATAGGCATTTTTATAAGCAAGATCGTTTGAATACGATAATTGGTACGCGAGAAAACTTATATCAAAAAGATTACTTTTATACGATAATATTCCTCCAATTGATTTTTCATTTATATTATGTTTTTTGTCTAGTTCATTCTCTGTTCTATGATAACCTGTGTTCACGATTGTATTAATTTCATTGTTGCCGTTAAGAGTCGCATCGCGAAAATTATCGGAATAAAACATTTTTAACGAAAATCCGGAATGAGATAATTCTAATCCAATCCCTCTGAAAAATCCGTTTTCATTCGCGCTTTTATTTGCGATTAAGTTTCGGCTTTTTTTGCAAAAAGGAGAAATTACATCACTTCCTTTTGTGAACGCATATGGTCGCCAAAGAACAAGTCCCTGTCCGAATTCAACATAATAATCACCGGCGATAAAATGTTTTATAAAGCCGTCTGATAAATACTCAAGATAAAAAGATTGGTAGTCATTGAAATTATTTTCGCCTGGATCTTTTTCAATTATAAATCCCGCGCTTCCGAATTCCTTTTTATCAAGAATTATTCGATGATAGGCTTTTAGATTATTGCCTAGATACTTACCGGTTTCGTCTGGATCATTTTTTTGAAAATATCTCATTCTGTTGAAAATATTTATCTCACCGAATAATGGTCGCGATAGATTCCCGGAGGATATTACTTCAGCAGTTAAGAATGGTAAAATTCTTTTTACATCATTAACATCCAGGCCATCAATCAGATATAATTCTTTAGTTGAATAATACTTGTGGATTTTATTTCTGTGAGCAAGAATTTTCTCAACCATTTCATCATCTATAAAAGGTATCTGCATTAAATCACTTCTGTCAGCTGTATTCAAATTAATTGGTTTGGACAATAATTCCTCATAAATTTCATAAAGATTTTCATCTTCAACATCTGACACATTTTCTTCAATAATATCTTCTACGAAGTAATCTGAACTTGTTGAATCAATTTGCGCGGGTGTTAAATTTATGAGTAACAGAAAAAAAAGGAGGTGTTTCATTTTTTGTAACCCTCAATAATTTATTGTCAGCCCGAATTGATGACTTATGCCAAGTTCGTTGTGCGACTGAATACTGTAGCCAAACTGAAAATCAAGATAAGCGAAAGCAAGTCCACCAGTGAGCATCTCGGGTGCGGATCTGTATCCAGCGAGAAAAAAAACATATCCAAGAAAATTATATTTAATTCCGAAACGAGGTGATAATTTCTGATTGAGTTCTTTATTAATAGAAAAAGAAGCGCATGAAGATTCCGATACTTCAAGAGATGCACCTAATTCAAAGTAAACAGGAATTTGATTTTTTTCATTGCCGATTGAAGTATTGGAGGGATTATAAATTGTAAATCCGAGATTCAACGATTCATTGATGATATAAACGCCGCCCAGTAAAAAAACTAAAACGCCGTCATTTCCGTAATTCTTAATTGAAACAGTCTGATAAATTGCTGAAATTCCCAGAAGCAAATTTTTATCAATGTTGAACGAATAAGCTAAAGCGAAATTTTGTTCGCGGTATAGATCATATCCGTGATGAATATATCCGAATCCAAGTTTACCAAATTTGGATGGAATTTGTGTGGCGATTGATTTTACAGCTAATTCATTCAGACCGAAGGGAGCGGGGGAATAATAAAATGAAATTTCGGAATTTTTATTCAAACCTAAACCTGCCGGATTGTTAAATAAAGAAAATGAATCCGAATTATTTGCTATGTTTGAATTTGATAATGCTGAATGTTCACAACCAATTCTGTGTTGTGAGGAACATTGAGAATACATAAGAAGTAAAAGCGAAGTGATAATTATTCTAAACATAAATAGTCAGTTTACATTTGTTGTGAATAATAATATTAATAAAGAATAATAACAAATTTAAAAAACGTTGAGACGATCATGAGAAAACCAATAGTGATTATGTTATTAATAGTTGTTCAAAACATTTATTCACAAGAACTAAAAGCTACAGTACAGGTTAATTACGAATCGCTTCCTACAGTTGCAAAAGAGAAATTGGTTAATTTTGCGAGTGAGGTTGAGAGTTACCTGAACACGAATAAATTTTCAGAATTCGATTATGGCGATTACCCAATTGAATGCAACTTTAACATTTTCTTCAACCAATACAGCGGTGAGAAAAATTATGGCGCTCAGGTTGTTGTTTCGAGTACCCGTCCTTTAGAAGAGATTGAGGGGAGTACATTAATAATGCGTATTCAGGATTCACCCTGGATGTTTGAATATGAACCAGGACAATCATGGATTTCAAATCAGGCTGAATTCAATTCGCTAACGAGCTTCTTTGATTTTTATGCTTACTTAATCATCGGACATGATCTGGATTCCTACTTCGAGAAAGGTGGAACAAATATGTTTGAAAAAGCTTATGATATCGCTAACAGGGGAGGCGTAAGCGGATTTTCAAAAGGATGGAAACTTGAGAGTACTTCTTATAACAGAATGTATTTTGTAAAAAATTTACTCGACGCTGCTTTTGAACAGTTCAGAGTTGATTATTATGATTATCATTGGAACGGATTAGATCTTTATGAAACTGACCGGGGACTTGCGATAAATAACATCGCAAAACTTGTTAAAAATCTTGCTAAGGTTAAGGATAAACTTGATCCGCGAAATATTATTTTGAGAGTTTTTTTCGATGCAAAATTCAGAGAATTAACAAATTATATGCGTGAATATTCCAACAAAGATGAAATTTATAATCTGCTGATTAAAGTAGACGCAAGTCATATTTCAAAATATGACGAGATTCTCCAATAATATTGAGCTCTATTCAAACTCAAGTAATGTGATGTTTTTTATTATAGAATGTTGTTCGAGTTTATCAATTACTTCCATTCCATCGACAACTTCCGCGAATATCGTGTATCTGCCGTACAAATGCGGATAATCATTGTGCATGATAAACCATTGCGAACCTTCTGTGTCCTGACCTGAACTCGCCATTCCTACCATAGATGTTTTTACCAACGTGGGAGAAAGTTCGCTATTGATTGTGTAACCGGGTCCGCCCCATCCGGTTGAAGAAGGATCGCCGGTCTGTGCAACAAAATTCGGAACAACACGATGAAAAATAATTTTATCAAAAAAATGATTCTCAGATAAGTAACAAAAATTACCGACAGAAACCGGCGCAATGTCAGGTCGTAAAACCATTTTGAAATCACCGGCATCAGTCGAAACAACGGCCTTCTGATATTTGAAAAATTTATCTCCTATCTCAGAAAAAATATCCTCAGATTTTGGATGCACAGTTTTATTTTTTGAGAAGTGATAATACCGAACAAGATCATCAGAAGAAGAGTCGGCGAATTTTTCTAGTACATTGTATGAAAACGTCTCATCAATTTTCTGTGCGATATAATGCAGTGAAGTTAATGCTTCAGCGAACTCAGTTTTATTCAAATGAGTGTCGATGTGAGTTGTAATTATTCCGATTAGTTCATTCTTATGGTTTGATATAAATAACGAATCCAGAGTATTACAAATCATAGAAATTAAAACAGGTTCATCGCTGTTCAATTCTTTCATGATGTATTTGGTATATTTTTGATTTTCACAAAGTTCTCTCTGATAAACCAACAACATATCCAGGTAATCCATCCTGTCAGCAACTGTTTTTATTTCAATTTCGTCCATGAGAAAATTCAGAACAACTTCTGCACTAAAAGATTTTGATTTAAGAGACGCTAATAAATATTTCTTATCGATGACATTTTTATACTTATTAAAAAAATACTCAGCCATACCGAACTTTTTATCAGTGATCGAAACGAAAATTTCACCGTGGGTATTTATACTTAAATTAATATCATTCAGTAGCTTTTCACACCCGGCGATGAAGTATGTTTTTAACTCGGATGAAAGTTTAATATCCTTTAATGAAATTGCTGCTTGTCTGGCAACATTGGAATTAGAGTCATTCAACAAACTGAAGTAAATTTTAATCTCTTCTTCATTCTTATATCCATATTTTGCAGCCAGTTTTGCAGCTTCTGTTCTAACTCTCCAGTCAGAATCCACGACAAATATTTTCAGATCATCCCATGAAATTATTAATGAATCAACTTTTCTCATTGCTGAAAGCGCGTAACATTTATTTCTGACTGAAAGAATCCGGTGGTTATTTAATAGAAATTCGGAAATTTGTTTAGCTGAAGAAATGTCGATAAATATTCTTTGAAATCCGAAGAGAGCATCGAAAGTAGATTTTTCATCCGTTGCTGATAATTCCTTTATTAACAGTTTATTTATTACTGAATAATCATTTATAAAATCACGTTGATGAAAATTGTATAACGCGTAGGGAAATCCCTCAAGATGTTTCCCACTGTCTTCCGAAAGGTATTCAAGCAGTCTGTCATAACTTTTCTTATCACCTGTTTTTCCCAGCGATTCAAGAAGATCAGGGATGAATAAATTGTTGATTTGACCATAAATTTTTTTCTCTAAGAATCTAATGCCCGTGACGGAGTAACCAATTTGCCCGATAGCAAAAGCTATATGTTTTCCATAAGTATCAAAATTGAGTTTAGTGATTTCAGTGACCCAGTTTGTATCCTTTGAATGTGCGATGGAGAGAAGGCTTGCGATTACTTTTTGCTTCTCTGAAGATGACAAATATTCATTAATGATGCCGGGGTTAAATTCTTTTGTAAACGTAGTCTTGATAAGTTCAGAGTCGTTGAGTGTATATTGGGAATATAAATCACAAAACAGAATAAAGAATAAAGCGATTGTTCTCATACATTCCCTCATCGCAAATTTCAGATATCGATTTGATATAATCTGTACTTTTTATAAAGTTCACCATTCATTACTTCAGCTCCGCGATTCATCATTTCATTATCTTCAAGCAC
>CAZEXO010000173.1:0-8207 GCA_964516545.1 uncultured Melioribacteraceae bacterium | reverse complement strand
TGTTATATTGCCTATCAAATGGCTGTTAAGAAATGTGGTTGGACAATGGATGTTTCGAATAAAGAAAAAGGCGGTTGTGTATTCAGTATTACAATTTTTAATTAAGGAGCGTAAAGATGAACAATGACGGGCACATAAACATACTTCTTATTGAAGATGAAGAGTTTGATGTCAGACGTGTACAAAACACTGTTGGATATTATGATACAAGACTAAGAATTGCCGATACAGTTTCGAACGGACGGGCTGCAATTGAACTGCTGAAAGATTATCCCGGAAAGTATGACGTCGCGATTTTAGATTATCAGATTTCCGGCGGATTAATGGGCGAGGAACTTATCCAGCAGATGAAAGAAGTTGATTCACTCATACAAATAATCGTAACAACCAAAATGACAATTAACATTACCGATTATGATTTTGCCCAGGGACTTATTAATGCAGGCGCCTTCTGGTATTGTACAAAATATCCCGGCAATATTGAAAATTATATTTATCAACCGACAGATTTTATCCTAAGCATTTTTAACGCTTATGAAAAAAAGAAACTTGAAAAACACAATCAAAAATCGGATAACAAACTCAGACAGAACATAGATAATCTGCTCGAGATGAAAAAGATCATCGGTGAATCCAAACCCATGATTCAGTTAAAAGACAACATCGAGAAATACGCCAAAAGCGATGTTAACATTCTTGTAAGCGGACCGTCGGGAACAGGGAAAGAATTGGTTGCGTGGAATATTCATCTTAAAAGTAAACGAAGATATGAAAGTTTTGTGCCGATTAACTGCGGAAGCATTCCGCACGATTTAATTGAAAGTGAATTATTTGGTTACGAAAAAGGCGCATTTACCGGAGCAGGAAAGAAAAAAATAGGTTTGTTCGAGGTCGCGAATAATGGTACGATATTTCTGGATGAAGTGGCTGAATTGCCTCTCTCAGCGCAGGTTAAATTGTTGCGCGTTATTCAGGAAGGTGAAATTGAGAAAATAGGACGAACGGAAAAAATATCAGTTAACGTGAGAATTATTGCCGCGACTAATAAAAATTTAGCTAATGAAGTTAATAACGGGCGGTTCCGCGAAGATCTTTATTACAGATTAAATGTTGTTCCCATGGATATTATTCCTCTTCGCCAGCGTGGTGATGATATTATCCTGCTCTTCGAACATTTTCTTACCTATTTCAGTCAGGATCTTGACATCGACAGGCCGATTGTTGAGAAGAGCGCTTATGAAATTTTGCTCAATTATAAATGGCCGGGTAATGTTCGTGAGCTGAGAAATGTCGTGCAAAGACTTATCCTTAATTCAACCGGAGTTATTTCGGCGAAAGATGTGAGTAATCCTATGATTCTCCGCAATCATATTGTTCTTAACGAAGAAACGAATTTTGAGCAAATGAATTTCGGTCAGGTTCTTCCCTTAAAAGATATTGAGAAAATTTTCCGCACGAAATACTTCAAATATGTTCGGAGTATTTCAAGCTGCGATTCCAACGCGGCGGAAAAACTCGGACTCGCACCGTCGAACTTTTACCGCATGTGTAAAGAACTCGGGTTGAAATAAATATTTCGGGAAAACTTAACTGTCATTGGTTATCCTAAAGAACATGCGTGCTCACTTGTAGTTTCGAAAGTGTTATTTGTTTATTCCGGAGTAAACAACTTAGTATACACGGAGTAATTTTTTTTTTCGAATAACTATCGCAGAAATGCTTCAGGTGGTGCTGATTTATTTTAGTAACTGAAAAATAGTAAATACCAGTGCATACTTTTTTGCTGATAAAACATTAAATTGCACCATCAAATTTCCACTTCTGAAATAAAAATAAAATTAATGGAATACAAATGAGTGACGAAGCCAATAAAATAATTTACTCGATGTATCGCGTAAGCAAATTTCATGGTACTAAACAAATACTTAAGAATATATCGCTGTCGTATTTCTACGGAGCAAAAATCGGCGTGCTGGGATTAAACGGCGCAGGTAAAAGTACATTGTTAAAAATTCTTGCCGGTGTTGACAAAGATTTTAACGGAGAGACCTCTGTATCCCCTGGGTTTACAATTGGTTATCTGGAACAGGAACCTCAGCTTGATGAAGAAGCCACAGTTAAGGAGATTGTTGAAGAAGGCATGGGCGAAGTCGTAAAACTTGTGAAAGAGTACAACGAATGCAGCGAGAAATTCGCAGAAGAAATGACCGATGACGAAATGAATAAACTGATTGAGCGTCAGGGTAAACTCCAGGAAAAAATTGACGCTTTGGACGCGTGGGATATCGACAGTAAACTTGAAATGGCAATGGATGCTCTTCGTTGTCCACCTTCGGATGCAAAAATAAAAGTAATTTCCGGTGGCGAAAAAAGACGTGTGGCGCTTTGCAGATTGCTGTTACAAAAGCCTGATATTCTTTTGCTTGATGAACCAACTAACCACCTTGACGCCGAAACAATCGCCTGGCTGGAACATCATCTCCAGGCATACGAGGGAACGGTTATCGCCGTAACTCACGACAGATATTTTCTTGATAATGTTGCCGGATGGATTCTTGAATTGGATCGGGGTGAGGGAATTCCCTGGAAAGGAAATTATTCGTCATGGCTGGAGCAGAAACAAAATCGTTTGCAGATGGAAGAAAAGCAGGAATCAAAAAAACAAAAAACACTTGAACGCGAACTCGAATGGATAAGGATGAGTCCGAAAGCTCGCCACGCAAAAGCAAAAGCACGTATCAGCGCTTATGAAAATCTTATCAGCGAAGAAGAAAAAGAAAAGGAAAAAGAACTTGAGTTATACATCCCGCCTGGACCTCGTCTCGGTGATGTTGTGATTGATGCAGAGGGTTTATCAAAGGCATTTGATAATAGAATTATTTTCGAAGATATGACTTTTAAATTACCCCCCGGAGGAATTGTGGGAATTATCGGACCTAACGGCGCTGGTAAAACAACGCTGTTTAAAATTATCACCGGGAATGAAAAACCGGACAAAGGAAAAATAATTGTCGGTGATACGGTTAAACTTGCTTATGTTGATCAAAGCCGCGAAAAACTTGATCCGAATAAGAATATCTGGGAACAGATATCGGATGGAAATGATTTGATAACACTTGGTAACCGGGAGTATAATTCTCGCGCATATGTCGCTAAGTTTAATTTTAGCGGAGCTGATCAGTCAAAACTGGTTGGCAATTTATCCGGCGGTGAAAGAAATCGCATCAATCTGGCTATGATGCTCAAAGAGGAAGCAAACGTAATCCTTCTTGATGAACCTACAAATGACCTTGATGTGAACACAATGAGAGCGCTTGAAGAAGCGCTGGAAAATTTCGGTGGATGCGCCGTTGTAATAAGTCATGACAGATGGTTTCTCGACAGAATAGCAACTCACATTCTCGCCTTCGAAGGGGATAGTAAGGTTGTTTGGTTCGAGGGAAATTTTTCGGATTACGAGAAAAATAAAAAAGAACGTTTGGGAGCTTCGGCTGAAATTCCCAAAAGAATCAAATACAGATATTTAACGAGAAATTAATAGAAGAAAATCCGGAGATTTATTTCTCCGGCTTTTCACAAGAACTCCTCCAAAAAAAATCAACGATAATTATTAATTGGAGTTAATAATGGAAAACCTTTTTCTTCCGGGGAATTATAAACCCTTGCTTGATCTGAAGCAGACTGAAATTGCTATTAAAGAAATTAAAGAATTTTTTCAACTCAACTTTTCCAGCGAATTGAAGTTACATCGCGTAACTGCGCCGTTGTTTGTTAAGCAGGGTCTGGGAATTAATGACGATCTGAACGGAATTGAAAAACCCGTTAGCTTTAATATCAAAGATATGAATGGCTGTACCGCTGAAATAGTACAGTCGCTTGCGAAATGGAAAAGAATGATGCTGGCTGATCTCGGAATAAATAATGGTTATGGATTATACACAGATATGAATGCAATTCGTCCGGACGAGACGCTTGATAACATTCATTCTCTTTATGTAGATCAGTGGGATTGGGAGAAAGTTATCAGCAAAGAAGAACGAAATCTTGATTATCTTAAAAAAATTGTGAATAAGCTTTACGGTGTTCTTACCCGCGTGGAATTTTTTATATATGAACATTACCCGAAAATAAAACCCAATCTGCCTGAGCAAATTACTTTTCTTCATACGGAAGAGTTACTTCAGATGTATCCGAAACTTACTCCCAAAGAAAGAGAAAACGAGGTGGCTAAAAAACACGGAGCGGTTTTTGTAATTGGTATCGGATCGGAAATGAGTAACGGCACGATACATGACGGACGTGCACCTGATTATGATGACTGGTCAACACCGACAGAAAAAGGATACAAAGGGCTAAACGGCGACATTATTGTTTGGAACCCATTACTCGAATCATCTCTGGAATTATCTTCGATGGGAATAAGAGTTGACAAAGATGCGCTATTGAAACAACTCGAATTGAGAAATGCCGAGGATCGAAAAAACCTTTATTGGCATAAACGACTTATCAATGGTGAATTACCCTTATCAATCGGGGGAGGTATTGGTCAGTCACGTTTGTGTATGTATTATTTAAGGAAAGCTCATATCGGTGAAATTCAATCAAGCATTTGGCCAGATGAAATGAGAACTGTTTGTATGAAAAATAATATCCCGCTTTTGTAGATAAACAAATCCCGGGATATGCAAAATTCCCGGGTTTGTAAATTCAGAACTCTAATTCTGACGCTGTAGCTGGTCTGGATAATAAATCAAAAAATACTTTTGCGGTTTTTTCACGATCATCACCGGCTTTTTTCCTGATGTATTTCTCAACAATATCCTTACCGACATTATAAGTAATTACGTATGCCCCGTTTGCTTTTATGAATCCGAGACTTTTTTCCGCCCGTTCGCGGGTTGATAAAGTTTTTATCATTCTCTCGACTGCCTGTTCATCCGTAATTTTACCGTCAATCAGATCACGGGAAATATTGTTATCTGCGTAAGCCAGTTTCTCGGCGATTTCTACCGCTTCGTAATAAACTTCTGCATCATTCACATTAATTCCGGCAAGAGGAAATAGTATTTCAATTTCAAATTTCTTTCGCTCATCTTTTGGAAAAATTATCTCAACTCCGTAATTCGCTGTTCCCTCGGCAATTAAGGATTGGGGACTGAACAAAGGGTAAACGCAATATTCTACCCAGCCCATTTTTTTATAAAGTTTGTTCTCCAATAAAACATTGTAAACATGATGCCCCGGGTATCCTTCGTGAGATGCGAGTCCGACTGCTGATAATATTTGTTTCGGCAAATCGGTATTAATCTGTATCAGACTGAAGTTATTCCCTTTGTACCAATTATAGGCGCCCCAAACCTGATCCTTAACATATTCAGTAGTGAAATTTTCATCCCCGGGTAGATCAATTAATTGTTTCGTGCGTTTGCGACATTCGGCAATTGCTGCATCAAAGACTTTACTCACATTTTCTTCAGGTATGATAAATTTTTTCTTCAATTCATTATACCGATTGTATAAATCACCTTCACCCGGTAAAATCAGATCCAGTTTATTAAGCAGGGAGTCTATTGAATCGTTCGAATAAACAGGAGAAACAGCGTCGTATAATTTTTTTGATTGTTCATCGAAGGAAATTTTTTCTCCGGATAATATTTTACAGTAAGTATTAACCGCGGTCAACTGTTTCATTAAGAAATTTTTTCGTTGTTTCCATACGTCGGCTGATTCTGAAAGATCAATATTCTCCAGCTCAATCATCAGGTTCTGCGATTCGGTTATTAGTTCTTTAATTGACATTTTGATGGTGTCGGGCTGCAAATCTTTAGGACCATAATAAGCGTCAACGAAAACAGGCGCGTGAGTTCCTACATTCAGAACAAGTCTGACGTATTTTTCGGCTATTGTATCCAACGAATGATTTTTTTGTTTATCTGCACATCCCATAAAAACCACTAACACTGCTAAAAAAGTAAATCGCAATAAGGATTTCATTTTCACCCCATTCTAAAGAAGACAAATTATTCAGAGAGAAATTAAAGAATTATACATAAAATTTCTTCGGCTACTTTTTTTATCAGTTAAAAATAAGGAGACTGTTTGTAAGGAATAGAATAGACGGATAATGCTAATTAATTAGGACTTATCGTGTTAATGGCGGTATTTTTTATAGCATTTCAGCAATTATCAGATTATATTTTCAAATCTATTATGAAAAGATTTTCATTTTATAAATACTCGGGCGCCGGTAACGATTTTATTCTGATTGATGAGAAGGAAAATCCCGGATTCAGAATTAATGTGGATCTGGTTAGAAAAATTTGTTCACGGCGAACCTCAATCGGAGCTGACGGAGTTCTTTTTTTTTATGAATGCGAGGGACATGATTATTCTCTCGATTATTACAACGCCGATGGTTCAACCGGAATGTTGTGTGCTAATGGCGCGCGTTGCTCTGTTTTACATGCAAAAAAAAACAGGGCAATAAAAGACAATCATGCAAACTTTATCTCTAATGGAAAAATTTATTCCGGTGAAGTTATTGAAGAGGGAATAGTAAAATTGAACCTGAATTCACCTTCCGGATTGAACCAAAATATAATTATCGAAGTTGATGACATGACCCTGACGGGTGATTTTATTAACACAGGTTCTCCTTTTTTTGTTATTGATCTGGATGCCCAGGATAATAGTCTATTTGTTGAGAAGTACGAAAAAGTATTGGCAAAAGTGAATGTTGAGTACCTGGGCAGCAAAATCAGGAATCATAAAAAATTCGCTCCCATGGGCGTAAATGTAGATTTTATACAAGTGAATAGAGAATTGGTACGGGTTCGTACTTTTGAGAGAGGTGTTGAGGCGGAAACACTTGCTTCGGGCACAGGTTCAGTAGCGGCGGGAATTATTGCAGGTTTGAAATACAATTTGAATCCACCGATAAATATAGTAACCGGAGGCGGAATTGACATGATGGTTAATTACGTGAGGGATGAAAAAGTATTCTCAAATGTCTCATTAACCGGACCGGTGGAGTTAGTATTTACAGGAGTTTTTTTTATTTAATTCATTCAGAGGAAGTTTATGGGCAAAGTTATTTTTTCAATAAGTTACAATATTATTCCTGAAAAAAGGGAAGATTATCTTGTTGTTATCAAAGAACTGAAAAGTCTGGTGAAAGCCGTCGGATTAGAAAGTTATTCGGTGTTCGAATCGAAAAAAAAGAATTCGTTTTCCGAGGTGTATATATTTTCATCAAATCAGGCTTATGAAGATTTTGATGATAACCAGGATGAAAGAGTTGATATTCTGATGACAAAACTCTCCGACATGATTGTTCAGCAGTCAACAAACTATTCAACGCTATTCGAGATTGAGTAGAGTTTTTGCGAAAATAATTAATTAACAGAAAATACAAAGCATGTTTGAATATAGTGGCGCGATACACATACATACAATTTATTCAGATGGTTCAGGTACCGTAGAGGAAATTGCCGCACACGCCAATGATGCCGGACTAGATTTTATTTTAATCTCCGATCATAACACTTTACGAGCCCTTCAGGAAGGCAAGGAAGCCTGGTATGGCAATACGCTCGTACTTGTAGGATGTGAAATAAATGACAAAGAAAATAAAAATCACTACCTGGCTTTTAATATTGATCAGGCTTATTCTACCAGAACGCCTGCAAGCGAATATGTAGCAAATGTAAAGCGAGATGGTGGAATCGGATTTATTGCTCATCCTCATGAAAAAAGATCCTCAATGAAAGAACATCCGCCTTACCCGTGGCTCGATTGGAATATTACTGACTTTACGGGAATTGAAATCTGGAATCACATGTCTGAATGGATGGAAGGACTGACTGAAGAGAATAAATACAATTATTTTATGCATCCTCTCAAATCAATTGTCGCGCCTCTCGATATTACGCTGGCTAAATGGGATGAACTTAATCTCGAACGAAGAGTGGTGGGGATTGGTGGAATTGACGCTCATGCCCACAAAGTTAATTTGTTAGGTTTTTTCGAAGTGGAAGTCTTTCCCTATAAAGTTCTGTTCAGGTCTATCCGAACCCACATTCTGACTGAGAATAAACTAAATGATGATATATTAAGAACCGATATTCCTGAATGTAAAAAAATAATATACGATGCCCTCGAAAATGGCAGATGTTACATTTCCAATTATTATCATGGCGATGCTACCG
>CAZEXO010000172.1:0-8293 GCA_964516545.1 uncultured Melioribacteraceae bacterium | reverse complement strand
ATTATCCACCCACCTCGTCCGCCAACGAATAAAGCGAATTCATCTTTTACCGATGAAAATTTCACTACCGGTCCGCCAAATCCACCGTTTTCAATTTCACCATTACCAAATAATGTTTCTTCCTGCGCGAAAACAGAAGTCGTCAGGAGTAGAGCAAATATCAGGAATAATATTTTCTTCATTTTTTACCTCGATTTATTTTTTAATATGATTGAAAAACAACTGTTATTGTTACCGGATACCTTTTAGTTTCTTCAATCATAGGACAGCAAAAAGTTAAGAAAGGGTGACAAAAACCCGGATAGACTTACCGGGTTTTCTGAAATAATTATTGATGAGAAAACAGTTAGGCTTTAATCACCGTTATTAATCAGGTATCTCTTAATTTTTTGTGTTGTTGTTTTTTCAAATTCTTTTTCGCGAATGTTAAATGTTCTTATCTGTTTATAATCAGCAAGTTGTTTATTAGCCTTATCGATCTCTTCCTTAATAACTTTTTCGATAAGTTCCTGACTGATCTGGACGTTTGCAGCTTCAGCCAATTCAATAAATGCTTCGGCGTCAACTACGATTTGAGCAGCAATAATCTCACCCTGCCGCTGGTCGGCTTTACCTGAAACAATCGATTCCATAATAAACGGTGAACGATTCAGAATGTCCTCAATCTCTTCCGGGAAAACATTTTTACCTCCCTTGGAGATGATTACATTTTTCATTCTTCCGTTGATATGCAAAAATCCATCTTTATCAATATAACCGATATCGCCTGTTTTGAACCAGCCGTCACTAAATGTGCCTCGTGTCTGTGTTTCATTTTTATAGTAACCGGGCATAACATTAGGGCCTTTAGCCCATACTTCTCCGCTGCCGTTCTCATCGGGATTATTAATTTTTATTTGAACGGAAGGAAGCGGAATTCCTGCCGCATCATCCTTGAAATTATCAATCCTATTTAAAGTTAAAATGGGAGATGTTTCAGTTAATCCGTAACCTTGCAAAAAACTGAATCCGAATTCCCGTAATCCTTTTGCTACAAGCGGATCGGGGGCTGCGCCGCCGGCAATAAAAATCCTTACATGTCCGCCGAATTTTTCATGCATCGTCGAAAAGACTTTTCGTTTAAGTTTTTTAAATCCGAGAAAACTTACAAAATTGGTTATCTTAATCAGCGAAGGAACAATTTTCGATTTAATCTTATCTTCTTGAATTGTTTTGCTTATACGTTTGAACATCTTATCGTAAAGTAATGGAACGCCCAGCATAATCGTGGCTTTTACTTTTTGAATATCATCTACAATTGTTTTTAATCCGCGCGCGTAATGAACAGAACTTCCGCTGTATAAAGGGCACAACATTCCGCAGGTACATTCATAAGTATGATGAATCGGCAGCACAGAAAGGAATTTATCTTCAGGATACATCATTAACATACTGACCATATCAACAATATTGGAAGCTAAATTTTTCTGTGTCAGCATAACGCCTTTTGCTCTTCCCAATGAACCTGATGTAAAAATTATCTCAGCAATATCGTTTACATTAATTTTTGGCAATTCATCAATATCACACGGAGAAGCGTTGTCAATTAAATTTTTCATAAAATAAAAATCACTTTCCTGGGATGTTTTATCCATGCATATAAAGCATTTTAATCTTTTCATTGAATGATGATGTTCGCCGATCATTTCGGCAAAATTTCCCGAGAAAATAATTGCTTCTGAATCTGATTCATGGATGATGTTCAATATTTCATTTTCAGTCAGGTTTTTGTCAATAGGAACGATTACATAATTAAAGACCATCGCTGTGAGAAACGACATTGACCACTGAACCCTGTTTTCGCCTATCAGAGAAATATGAGTTCTCTCTTTTAAACCTAATTTCTGTAGCGCGGAACCGAATTTGAGAACGTTATTCAACAACTCTCCATACATCATTTTATGTATAGGAGTGTCATTTAGGTCTTCAAGCGCTAACTTATCCTGATAAACTTCAGCCGACCTAATCAGCAAATCCTGAATAGAAGAAATTTTCGGTACATCATAAAGTTTTAGAGCTTTCATTTTGATCTTCCCCTTTTTGAATACAAAGATGCGACAAAATAAAAAAATGTTGCTTAATTGAAAATAAAAAAGCCCTGTATTTTAACAGGGCTGAAAATATCTATTTCTTTCCGGCGAGTTCAGCAAGTACTCCTTTTGAAAGATTATAAAACTTTTCCACATCATTAATTTTTATTCTTTCATCAGGTGAATGCGCGCCCTGAATTGTTGGTCCAAAAGAAATCATATCCATACCCGGAAATTTATCCCCCAGAATTCCGCATTCCAGCCCCGCGTGAATAGCTTTTATTTCCGGTTCTTTTGAATATAATTTAGCGAAAACTTTTTTTGATACAGCAAGTAATTCTGAATCCATGTTTGGTTTCCATCCGGGATAACCGTCTCCCACAAGAATTTCGACAGCATCTGCTAATTCAAAAACCGACTGAACTGATGATGAAACAGCCAGCTTGGCGCTTTCTATCGAGCTTCTCTGACTTGTTCCGATCCTCAGTTGATCACCTTCGGTAAAAACAGTAGCAAGATTTGTTGAAGTTTCTACAAGTTGATCGATATCCTGACTCATAGCAATAACTCCATGCGGAAGCGCAAGAATTACATTTAATATTTTTTTTAGGAATTTGTTTTCGAATATCTCACTGAATGATTTATCTTTTTTAGTAAGAGAAATTTTTATTCCGGCATCAACATTCTTAAACTCAACAAGGATATCTTTCGTGAATTTATCGATAATCTTTCGGACATCCTGCTCATTACTTTCTTCAAACAAGATAATTGCTTCAGCTTCGCGGGGTATCGCGTTTCTTTTTGAACCGCCATTAATCTGAGCCACCGAGTAATTAATCGCTTCAAGTTTTTGTAAAAGTCTGCCAAGAAGTTTTATCGCATTCGCTTTCCCCAAATGAATATCGAGTCCAGAATGACCGCCTTTCAGTCCTGAAATCATCAATTCGTACTCGGAAAAACCTGAAGGAATCTTTACGCGTGGAATATTAAAAAGTCCAACTGTATCCTGCCCGCCTGAACATCCTACATAAAATGCCCCGTCTTCTTCACTGTCCATGTTAAGCATGATACGCCCTTTTATAAAATCAGGCTGCAATCCGTTCGCACCCGTCAATCCGGTTTCTTCATCTACAGTGCATAATATTTCCAGAGGTCCATGAACAGATGAATCATCGTCGGCAATTGCTAAAGCAGCAGCCACGCCTATTCCGTTATCAGCGCCGAGAGTTGTTCCCGCAGCTTTCATCCAATCACCGTCTCTTACAAATGTTATAGGGTCATTGTCAAAATCGTGTTCGGTTCCCTTATTTTTTTCACAGACCATGTCAACATGTCCCTGAAGCACAACAGTCGGTGCATTTTCATATCCTTTTGTCGCCGGGACTTTAATAACAATGTTTCCGACTTCATCTTCTAAGAATTCAAGATTTCTTTTTGTAGCGAAGTTTCTTACATATTCGCGAATCTTTTCTTCTTTCTTTGACGGGCGAGGCACCTGTGAAATTTCATAAAACCTTTCCCAAATTAACTCCGGTTTTAGTCCTGCAATTATATTTTTTGACATAAAAACTCCTTTAAAAAATGATTAACTATGACGTACGGAAATAATATCACCGTCTTTAACAATATAATCTTTTCCTTCCAGACGCCACGCACCTGCTTCTTTACATTTCGGAAAAGATTTATAATTCATATAATCATTGTAATGAACAACTTCAGCTCGTATGAATTTATTATAAAAATCCGTATGAATTACGCCGGCTGCTTCCTGCGCCGTATAATTTTTTCTGATCGTCCAGGCGCGGCATTCATCTTCGCCAACGGTAAAGAATGATTGCAATCCCAGAATTTCGTAACACGTTCTGAGAATTTTATCTTTCGCGGATTCGGTGATTCCGTAATCAGACATAAACTCAGCCATCTCTTCAGCAACAAGTTTTGAAAGCTCATATTCAATCTTCGCGAAAAACGGGATGATTGTTACACTTTTATCTTCCATACCGTTTTTTATACTACCAATTATTTCATCAACTTTTTCTATGGAATTTTCATCGAGATTAACTGCGATTGCCAAAGGTTTTAACGTAAGCAATTGATAACCTACAAGCGCTTTCTTTTCATTTTCGTCCAATTCAAGAGTGCGGAGTGGTCTTTCAGTTTCAAGATGAGCAATACATTTCTCGGCTACAGGCAATTCTTTTTTTAGTTTATCGTCTTTCGATTTCAAAACATCTTTCTTTAATTTTTCAAGTCTGCCTTCAAAAAATGCCAGGTCTGAAAGAAGAAATTCAGATTCAAGAAAATTTATATCACGTAACGGATCGACAGTATTCATGGGGTGAGCGACCGCTTCATTTTCAAATGATCGTACTACAAAAAACAAAGCGTCATTGTTTTTTACGTTTTGAAGAAATGTTGATGTTATTTTTACTTTCCCGTCTTCAGCCATTCTTAATCCGGGGGTGTCAAATACTTCTATTGTAGCATTCACTTTTTTCTTCGGATTAAATAACGCAGTCAAGTTATCAAGTCTTAAATCAGGTACTTTAACAACCTCTATTACTGCTTCCTCTTTAACAGCCGTCGATTCATCAAAATCTTTTTTTGCCAGAGTATTAAACAATGTTGTCTTTCCTGAATACTGCAATCCAACGAAACCAATCTGCATATTTTCATTCCTTAATTATTATAAAAACTTTTTCTATGATAAAATTTGCGTATGCAATTCAATTTCTTCCAGAACGGAAGATACTTTCAAACAAGCTGAAAGCTGTCCGCCGAACACAACCGATTTCCCTTTAACGTGAGTTTCGAAAGCCAAATCACGCGCCTTTTCAAATGTACATGACGTGGCTTTAATCAGCTGAAAAATTACTTCATCGAATGAATGCCAGTCATCATTATATAAAACCACGCGGCATTCGAGGCCTGTTGTTGTTTCCTGATCAGTATCCTGTGATTCGATTCCTTTTGGGTTTTCTTCCACCATCAGCCTAATTATTTCCAGTTAACGGACAAGCAATTTAAAGAAATGCCGGTAAAAAAAGAAGTTTTGAAAAACACAACTTTGATATAGAAGCTTGATTTTCATATTTTTCGTTAACTTTTGCCAAACAATGGAGGAGGAATGAAAATTATCGTTTGTGTCAGTCATGTTCCTGACACTGCTACAAAGATTAATATCGGTTCTGATAATAAGGCTATTGACGAAAACGGAGTAACATTCGTCGTAAATCCTTACGATGAATACGCGATTGAAGAAGCCTTAAAAACAAAAGAAGCACTTGGAGGAGAAGTAATCATCTTTAGCGTAGGCGCCGAGAAAAACAAAGAGTCTATTCGTAAAGCGCTCGCTATGGGAGCCGACAGAGGTGTTCTCCTGAAGGATGATAATCAAAGAGATTCATTGGCTGTTGCCAAAGCATTAGCTGAAGAGATTAAGCTTGAGGGAGCTGAATTGGTATTCTTCGGCAAACAATCGGTCGATTACGATAATTCAGTCGTTGGACAAATGACAGCTGAATTATTGGGCTATAATTGTGTTTCTGTTGTGGTTGGTTTGAAACTGGACGGAAATAAATTAACAGCCGAAAGAGAAATCGAGGGCGGACGTGAAGTTGTTGAAACTACTTTACCGGCTGTAATCACAACACAAAAAGGACTTAACGAGCCTCGTTATGCTTCTTTGAAAGGAATAATGGCTGCAAAGAAAAAAACGATTGATGAAAAACCCGCAGCCACGGCGCAAAATTATGTTGAATTAGTGAAAATGAAACGTCCGGCTGCCAAACAAGCCGGCAAAATTGTCGGTTCGGATGCATCTGCTGTACCTGAACTTATTCGTTTATTAAGAGAAGAAGCTAAAGTAATTTAAGAGGGCGAAATGGCAAATAAAGTTTTAGTATTTCTGGAACAAAGAAACGGAAAAATAAAAAAATCATCATTCGAAGCAGCAAAGACAGGCGCTGAATTAGCTGCAAAACTTGGAAGTGAAATTGAGGCAGTAGTAATCGGAAATGAAGTTGAGAATATTTCAGAAGCAGGCGGTTACGGCGTGAAGAAAGTTATTCACCTGAAAAATAATGAACTCAGCGATTATTCAGCCGATGCATATAAAAATTTGATCGCGGAATATTGCAACGAATCTGGCGTAGGTTATCTTGTATTCGCTAATACATCAATGGGAAAAGACCTTGCACCTCGTCTAAGTGCAAAGCTTGATGCTGGTTTGGCAATGGATATTATTTCAGTTGATGTTGAAAATGATAAAATAACAGCTACGCGACCCATATACGGCGGTAAAGCTTTGATTGATCTAAAAGTTACCAGTGATAAGGCAATCATTTCGATACGCCCGAACGTTTTTAATGCGGGTGAATCGACAAATGAAAAAGCTGAAGTAATTGTTAAAGAAGTAACCGTTGAAATAAAATCAAAAGTTACAGAAGTTAAAAAAGCCGGTGATATACTTGATGTAGCCGAGGCTGAGATTATTGTATCAGGCGGCAGAGGTTTAAAAGAAGCAGAAAAATTCAAAATAGTTGAAGACCTTGCCCAGGTTCTTGGAGCGGCGGTTGGCGCATCAAGAGCGGTTGTTGACGCGGGTTGGAGACCTCACAATGAGCAGGTTGGGCAAACAGGAAAAACTGTGTCGCCGAATCTATATATTGCGCTGGGAATTTCCGGCGCGATACAACATTTGGCGGGTATGCGATCTTCTAAGTATATTGTTGCCGTAAATAAAGATCCTGATGCGCCGATTTTTCAGATTGCGGATTATGGAATTACCGGAGATGTGTTTGATGTTGTTCCTGTTATGATTGAGGAAATTAAAAAAGTTAAAAACGGGTAGGATAATTTTGGAAAAAGTTCAGGTAGAAATTTTAGGATTATCATCCAGTCCATCAACAGGAGGAGCTTATGCGCTCCTCCTCAAAGAATCATTTGGCGTGAGAAGACTTCCGATAATAATCGGTTCATTCGAAGCCCAATCGATTGCCCTAGAAATTGAGGGTATCAAACCCCCGCGACCGTTAACTCATGATCTTTTGAAAAACATGGTTGATAATCTTGGAGGTACCATTAAAGAAGTGTTGATAGATGAGTTAACCGACAATACTTTTTTTGCGAAAATTTTAATCGAAGTATCAAGTCTCTCCAATGAAATCGACGCGCGTCCAAGTGACGCAATTGCGCTTGCCGTTAGAGCCGGATCACCTATATTTGTCTCAGAAGAAGTTATGAAAACAGCCTCATTTATCCCTTCAAGTGAAGACTCAAATGAAGAAAAGGATTTTGCCGACGAACTAAGAGCAACCGGCGATGCTGAATTGAGTGATATCAGTAAAGAGACTCAGACAGCAAGTCTCCAGGATCAGTTGCGTGAGGCTTTGGAAAAGGAAGATTACGAACGAGCCGCCATTCTAAGAGATAAAATCAACAAATTGAAAGGAACATCTAACTAAAAACCTGTTCCCCTATTTGGCATTCAAGACATTGGCTTTTTGAGCAGAAGTTTCTGAAAAGCTCAATCATTCCCTGAGCATATACTGTTCTTTTAGCCAGCTCAGTAACTCCCAAATCGGATGCAACAGAACGAACAATTTTGTTATCTGATTTTTGTCTGTACAAAGTATATAGTTTATAAACCTTTTGTGTCAACTTTTCATTCTGAAAAACTTCAAAATAGAGAGCAAAAAATGGCAGAATAACATTCACGACAATTTCATCAGCACGTGGTGTTCCGACAAAAAATTTAACATCACCATTACAAGGTTTATCAAACACATAATGGAAAGCCCAATATCCCTCCGATTTGATAATAAACAATGATCGCAGATAATTGATAAGCATTGTAAAATTTTTTATTTCAGCAATTTTATCAGCCAGTTTACCGATCAGGTTATTTTTTGTGATTTCATTTATAATTCTGCTTCCGGCAGCAATTCTGATCGTTGGAAAATTTTGTGGTCTCAACTTAAAAAAATGCCAGTCTGTAGGACTGTAAGTAGGTCCATCATAAATTCTTTTTATAAGACTCCAGTTCTTTAATAATTGAGACACATAAGCGCTTATCTTCTCATCAACAATTTCATTCTCTTTGGGTAGAAGTCCTGCAACACCAAACAAAGTTGATTCTATCAAATCCTGATATTCATTATCTATATCCAGCTTTTTAATAAAACTTAATGGTACTGACTGAGCCAAATTTGTCATAATGGTTT
>CAZEXO010000171.1:256-8383 GCA_964516545.1 uncultured Melioribacteraceae bacterium | reverse complement strand
TGACTTTCAGGTGGTCACTGATCAATTTGCCCGTGAAATGTCAAGACAATTTGTATACAGAGGTTCGGTGGAAGGTGAATCGAGAAATGAGTCGTTCAATGATGAATCTACCTGGTTTAATAATCTTTCTCTCAATGTAAATTCTTCATATTCAGGATGGGATCTTAATGCTTACGGTTACATTACATCTGAGGAAAAAAAATATCTTCAGCCGCAAAACAGATTTTTAGCATCACTTAAAAGTGAATGGCTCGAATTAAAGATTGGCGACTCATACCCCAAA
The DNA here is from genome assembly GCA_964516545.1 of uncultured Melioribacteraceae bacterium. Lineage (GTDB taxonomy): Bacteria > Bacteroidota > Ignavibacteria > Ignavibacteriales > Melioribacteraceae > JAHISV01. The sequence continues at coordinate 8,100 of CAZEXO010000171.1, read as the reverse complement.
ATGCCAAGTCTTATTCTTGACGGAAAAAGAGTCAGGGGTGTTAGCGGTGGTATTAATTTTGGCTTTTTTAATCTCGAAGCGACTTATGGTGAAGTCACTCGTAATGTTGAAGGCCGCTTAATAAGCCCGATTTCAAGAAGCGGGAATATTCTGGCTTCGAATGTTATTGAAATTGATTCTATGAAATATGGACTCCCGTTCGGTGAAGTTAATTTCGGAACATACAGCAGGGAGATATTTGCTGTCAGACCTTCATTCGGTGAGGGTGAAAATTTCAAGTTCGGATTATCTTATATGCACTCGAAAGATGATGCCGGATCAATTGAATTCGGACCGGCGCCGAAAGAAAATGTTGTTTTCGGTACCGACTTATTTGTCGGACTCGATGATAACAAAATAACATTTTCCGGACAGCTAGCTGCGAGCATAATAAATAATGACATTTCAAACGGTAGTTTTTCTGATTCACAAATTGATTCGGTTTTCGGCGGGAATAATTATATTAGCGCAGACCCTGAAGACATAAAAAAAATCAAGGACTATCTCGGACCATTCATAACGGTTAATCAGTATTTGAGTCCGCTCAATCCTCAGGAATTTGCTTCAGTTGCCGGAGAGGCAGCAATTAGTCTTAATTATTTTTACAACAATATCAGAGCAACATATATTTACCGCGGAAATGACTTTTATTCCTTCGGTCAATCTTACTTAACAACTGATGTTAAAGGAATAAACATTACCGACAGAATAAGAATGTTCGATAACAAGGTATTTCTCTCACTTGGATATGAAAAACTCGAAGATAATTTACAGGAAACAAAATTCGCGACTACAACTTATGAAACCTTTAATACATCACTATCAGTTTTTCCCCGTATTGATTTTCCAAATATTACAATCGGTTATTCATTCAACAAAAACAATAACGGACTTTCCGTGGCTGATACTGTTACTCAACTTTACGCGGTTGAAGACGCGACCGATAAAATTATGGCATCTCTTTCCTATAACGTTGATACGGGAATAAGACACAATACTACATTAAGCATTATGAGTTCAACCAGGCAGGACAATTCGATTCATAATATTGACGCAAATTACCTGAGCACTTCTCTTTCAGTAAATAGTTTTTGGACGGGTGATTTTACAAGTTATTTCAACATTATTTATTATGACAGTGAAATAGGCGGGAGTGAGTATAGTTATACTTCAGTCACCGTCGGCGGTAAACTTATGCTTCTCGAAAATACTCTTCAGTTGAATGCCAGTATAAGTCCGAGTTTCGGCGATTTTGAAAGACAGGCATTTGATTTTACAAGCGAGTATTTTATTTATGAGAATTTCAGTTTATTGTTCCAGGCCCGTTTATACAGAATTCCTGATAAGAGTACGAATTCCATAATCGGGTTAACAACAAGAATCGCTTTCTAATTATTATTGGCAGATATGGTAAAAAAGAAGGAAGGCAGAGTTCGGAATCTGAGAACGGAAATTTTGATATGCCTTGGCATCTCTTTGCTCGTAGTGTTTATAACTCAATTCGTATCTATCGAACCGCTTGAGCAATTGCGTTCAAAACTGATTGACCAGCGATTCAGAGAACGCGGTCCGGTTGAACTATCCGACACAAACGTAATTATCATTGAGATTACGCAGGAAACTTACGATGAAATACCTTACCCGTGGCCTTGGCCGCGGTCAGTTTTCGCTAAATTTATAAATAATCTTAACGAAGCCGGAGCCCGCGTAATCGGGATTGATATAATAATGTCAACACCCGATGCCGGGAATGACAGCCTGATGATCTCCGCGATTAAAAGTAAGAGAAATGTAATCGTTGCAGGTGAACTTAGTACTGAGAGGCAGGCTGAATTTGAAAAAGCAAAATCGGGCGAATCAAATAATTCTTCCGGCGGATTACTTAAAGAAAAACATGAGAATTTTAACAACGTTTATTACCAGGCCGACAGCTCCGTTGGAATTGTACTTGTTGATACTGATCATGATGGAGTGTGCCGGCGCTATCGACCATTTACTTATTCTCATATTTCCGAAAAAAGAATTCCTTCTTTCGGATTTGCCGCGCTGAATAAATATTACGGACTTTCTTCCACAAACACCGTCGGCATTTCTGAGAATTATTTTATTCTGGATGAAAAGAAAATTCCTAAAATTGACAATGTATCCATGCTCATTAATTATTATGGTCCCGACAGAACTTTTCCCCATTATAAATTGATCGACATTATTGATGATGAAGAATTTAATACAGTTTCCGAGATTGAATATGAAACTCCTTTGAACGCCTGGGATGATCCTGAAATCGGACTGAAATATTCCGGCATTTTCAAAGATAAAATTATCCTGCTCGGATCAACAATGCCCGCCGACAAAGATTTATTGCCGGTTTCGTTTTCGTCTGGTCAACGCAAAGGCGATAACTACATGTACGGAGTTGAAATTCACGCCAATGTCATTCAAAATATTCTAAGCGAAAATTATCTTACTCGCCAGTCGGTTATTTCCGAAATACTTCTCATATTCATCCTCACTTTTTTTACTTTTTTCATTTCATCCTATATCAGAAAATTGAAGAAATTCAGGTATGGATTAACGGAAATGATTATCATTTTGCTGGCTGTTATTTACCTTGTAAGCATCTACAAAATCAGTATTTATTTTTTCATCCAGCATGGTGTTATCATCGCTGTTATTTCTCCGTCTCTCGCCGTTCTGCTGGGAAATTTCGGAAATGTAGCTTACAATTTTATTCAGGAAAGAAAACAGAATGTTGTTATTAAGGGAATGTTTTCAACGTACGTCAGCAGTCAGTTGGTAAACGAACTTATCGCGAATCCTGATAAATTAAAACTTGGCGGGGAGCGAAAAAATCTATCGATACTTTTTAGTGATATCGCCGGTTTTACTACTTTTTCAGAAGGAAAAGAACCGGAAGAACTTGTTGCATTCATTAATAGTTTTCTGGATGACATGACGGAAATAATTCTAAAAAATCAGGGAACGCTTGATAAATATCTTGGCGATGCTGTTATGGCTTTTTGGGGCGCGCCTTTGCCTATTGAGAAACATGCTTTTCATGCCTGTAATACAGCGCTTCAAATGAATAAAAAAATTATGGAACTTCAGAAAGGCTGGGGCGAACGAGGTGAGCAGTCAATTTCAATGAGAATAGGAATAAATAGCGGTGACGTGATCGTGGGCAATGTAGGCGGAAAAAAAAGATTCGATTATACGGTTATGGGTGATGCTGTTAATCTGGCATCGAGGCTCGAAGGTGCAAATAAAGCTTATGGAACCTCAATTATGATAAGCGAATCAACTTACGCAGAAGTTCACCATAAATTTTTAGTCAGAGAACTCGATAATATTCAGGTAAAAGGAAAAACAAAGCCGACAAAGGTTTTTGAATTAATTGGTACTGTGGATGACGATGAAGCAAAGCACAAAATAAATTTGATGCAGAATTATCTCATTGGTCTTGAAAAATACCGGCAGAGAAGTTTCAAAGAAGCTCTTAATTATTTTGAGAAGTCGCTCGAATTTTTAAAGGATGATACTCCAACACTTGTATATATTGACAGAGTAAAATTTTACTTAGATAATCCACCGTCGGAAAACTGGGATGGTGTTTTTATAATGAAAACAAAATAATGTTTTAGTTATCAGGGAGTAATTTTGAGAAAGATAAAAATATTGTTTTTACCAGGAATGCTTATTCTCCCGTTTTTTCTTTTCCGGTGTGTTGATGTTCCGGAAGAATTCGTGATGCCTTCCTGGGATGTGTCAGTCAATCTTTCCGTCGCAACCGATACGGTTTTTATGAGTGACATCCTTGAAGAAGATGATATGGAGAATTTACAAATTATCGATTCACCTGAGTGGGGAGATAGTATTTATTTAATTATTGTTGAGGATATTGAAACTGTTTCAACGCTACAGGATAAATTACAACTTAATTCTCCTCTTGTCCCGGGTGAACTGAATCTTTCCGGTTATACCGGCGGAAACAGAATAGTATCAGCAACAGTTTATAATCCCGACCCGGAATATCATATCGATACCGCTCTTTTTCTATCTGGTGAATTAAGATTTCTGATGACAAACAATTCTTCTTCTGATACTGATTATGAAATTATTCTTCCGGGTTTCAAAAATCGGAATACGGGAAACTTTATTCGTCTGGCGGGAAATTCACCTGCTAACTCCTCGCAAGTAAGATCAATAAATTTAACTGATGTTATTTATGCCGAACTTCCGGTTACCGGTAACAATGATCTTGTTAATTATTCATCCCAGTCCTCGGACGGATTTTTAATTATTGGTATTGCCGAAGCGCGAAATGCACTTGAACTAAATCTTGTTTCATACATTTCAAATGAGAATATAAAACTTGCCAGACTGGTTGGCCAATTGAAGAAAACTGAGATTGATTTTTTTGAAGAAACACACCACACGGATTTAGGAAAGGACCTCAGTGACTTCAGAGATAAAATAGATTTTAGTGATATAAGAATGCGCGTTACGGCTAAAACATTTGGCGAGATGAACAATGTTAAAATTGTATTCGATTCGGTGACAATAAAAGGTAAAAGAAATGATAAACCCGGTGAATCGATGATGCAATTCTCAGGGAATGATTACTTTTACGATTACATGATTGCCGGTTCTCAATATCAAAAAGAGTTTAATAAAACTAATTCTAGTCTAAATTCATTTTTATCGGATCTGCCTGATGAGATAACCATTGGGAATAAAATTCATTTTGAAAAAAATCCGAATTCTGACTATGACACTCAGAAAATATCAGACAAAGATTCGGTGAAAATAATTGCGGCTCTCTACGCCCCGTTTAAATTTGCCGTAAAGGATGTAATTCATAAAGATACAACCGATGTGAATTTCACAGAGGATGAACTTGATAATATTGACAATGCGATTTCAGCAAGATTAACCGTTAGAATGGAAAGCCGGATCGCGCTTGGCGCAAAAGCCAGTTTTAAGTTGGTGGATGGTAATTATCAGGAATTATTCAGATTGCATGATAACGAAGGCATGGAATTTTTTAACATTTCGCCTTCGGGTATTGATTCGGATGGGCGACCCGCTCAACCGGTAGTTACTGAATTAGCAGTAATGTTGACCGATGACGATATTGATAAACTTGTGAGATCAAAATTTGTTATCATGGAAATTGTTTTGAATTCAACCGGAAGCACAACCAATGATTTCGGACCTTATGTTAGGGTAAGAGCAAAAGATTATATCACGTATAAAGTTTTTGGCTCAATTAATTATCGGGTAGATGTCGAATAGACAAATTCAACGGAGACTTAATGAAAAAAGTAATATTGACAATTCTGTTTTTTCAGGTAATTATTTTAAGTCAGGGTTACGGATCGGTAGGCGTTTCAGATCCTATTGCCGCCGGAATGGGAAATACTTATACTTCTAATGTAACCGGTATTTATGCCGTTGGAAAAAATCCTGCAAATATTACTCTCGACAGAAATATAAATGTTGAATTTGCTGCGATATTACCTTTTCCTAACGTGGGAATATACGCAGGTACTGATTTTATCAACGTGAATGATATTAATTATTTCTTTGGCGGCGTCACTAACGAACAGGGGAAAAAGGTTGGCAGATATCTTACCGAGAATGATAAAGAAAGACTGAAAAAATTATTCGAGCAGGGAGGAATGACGTCCGGTATTATTTCTGCTAATTTATCTAACATAATTATTAATGGCGGAAGAGATGCCGGAACATTCGGTTTTAGTATAAACGATAATGCCGCTTCCTTTTTTGACCTGCCTGAAAGTATAATTGATTTGGCGCTCGAAGGTAATCCTGTCGGCGATGTGTATAATTTCGGTGACAGTAAAATGGATGCAGTATGGATACGCGATTACACTTTTTCCTATTCCCGCGACTTCCGCGATTTAATCCGGGGATTTAGAAATTTTAATGTTGGCTTTTCCCTGAGGATAATTCAGGGATTTGCGATGGCAAAAACCGATTATGTCAAAACTACTTTAGAAACAGGTGAAAACAGCGAATTGATTATTAATGGCGATTATCGGGCTTATGCTGCTTTCTCCGATGATTTTAATATTGAATATGATTTCGACTCAACAAAAACAGACTCAGAAAATAAGTTTTCAGTTTTTCCTTCTTCGGCGGGTTCTGGAATCGGATTCGATTTCGGCATCGCTACTCAGGTTGATGATAAATGGAAACTCGCAGCTTCAGTTACAGGAATCGGACACGTGAAATGGAATAAAAACGTTGCTGAGTATTCATCAGGTGAAGCAATCATTATCGATGACATAACCGATAAAGATGAACTTGATTCCCTTTGGGATAAAGTTAAGGGTGAGGGAAAATATATCTCAGAAGTTAAAACAGATTTGCCGCTTGTTTTAAGAATCGGCGCTTCTCTTGAAGTGCACAAATTATTCGGGAAACATACTTTTCCCGGTACGATGACCGCCGCCATTGATTATAATCAGGGATTTAATAACACAGCAATGGGAACAAAAAAAGGAAGAGTGTCGCTTGGAGTCGAATGGCGGCCTGCAAAGGTAATTCCATTAAGAACAGGATTTTCTTTCGGAGGCCGATTAGGTTTTGCCTGGTCTTTAGGAACAGGAATCGATTTGGGATTATTCGAGTTCAACATTGCCGCATTTAATTTCGAGAGTCTGGTTGCTGCTAACAGCGCTAAAAAAGCCTCGCTCGCAATTGGCAGTCGCTGGAGATTATAATTATTTACGAATGCGTAAGATTGTTGCCACTGCGGCAAGAGCAAAAACTCCATTGGCAAACCATGCAGTGATGAGGGGATCGAGAACACCGTTTTTCCCGAATGCCTGACTTACCTTCATGAATACAAGATAAATGAAAGTGATTAGTATGCTTATTCCGAACTGAATGGCTATTCCTCCTTTGCGTTTATTTGCTGAAAGGGGAAGTCCGAAAAAGACAACAATGAAACTTGAGAATGCAAAAGCTATTCTTGAATGATATTCAATCAGAATTCGTGTCGGGTTATTACCTGTTCTCAACTGCTCAGCCGAAAAATCTTTCATCTCTTTCAGAGTCATTTCTTCTGGTTTGGTTTGTTTCTTAATCACATCAATGGGACTGAAGTTCAGGTCTTTTAGAGTATCAATCGAGAAATTTTTCACTCTTTCGTGCAAACCGATAAATTCGCGTTTAATTCCTTTTGTTAAAATCCAGGCTGAAGTTGAGGAATCGAATTTCATTTTCTCTGCTTCAGTTCTTTTTATCATTTTTGTTGGTTCTTTCGGATCAAATTCCTGAATAGAAACACGATTCGCCTGTTCCATATTCGTATCGTAAAGAAAAATATTTACAATTCTGTTTTCAGAATCCTGGAAATAAATGTTTCCACCCGCCCGTTCAATTCCTTTTTTCATGTAATTCTGTTCTATGTAAACCTTTCTTTTATTTGCGCCCGGAACCACATATCCGCCGAAATAAATTGAAAAAATACTGATAAGAAATGCTGTTACTAAAAAGGGAGCCATTATTCTGTAAAAACTTACTCCGCTTGATTTTATTGCTGTCAATTCGCTAAGGTTCGACATTTTTCCGATTGTAAATAAGCAGGACAACAACACCGCAATCGGCAGCATGAGTCTTACAATTTCAGGAATGAAAACAACATAATATTCCAGAACAAAGTCGTATGAAACATTATTGTCGATAAAGTCATCAAGGTTTTCCATCATATCGACCACGACGAATATTACTGTGAAAGCCAGGATTCCGAAAACAATCGTTTGGAGAAATTGTCG
>CAZEXO010000171.1:0-246 GCA_964516545.1 uncultured Melioribacteraceae bacterium | reverse complement strand
TGGGTAGTAGTTTGTTCAAGAATTCAAAACTGAGAGTAACGCGCTCTTTAGCTGCTTTTATGGTCAGATAGATTCCCAAAAGTCCCAGGCAAATATTTGCGCTCCACATTCCCCAGAATGGCGATGCCAGTCCGCGATCTGCAAGTTTTTCTCCGCCGATCAAAAATGCCCAGTAAACAAGAAAGAAAAACAAACTTATTCCTGCTGCCATGCCAAACCCGCCTTTACGGGTCATTGTTCCTAAAG
>CAZEXO010000170.1:6533-8399 GCA_964516545.1 uncultured Melioribacteraceae bacterium | reverse complement strand
CCGATGGATTTGATAATTCTTGCAGCGACAACATTAATATCAGCCTCAAGAAAAAATATACTCACCGAAACTGTTGCGAAGGTGAGTCCGGCTGTTGTCGGAATAAACGTGATTGAAATTGTTCAGTATCGTTACCGCTCTCCTTTTGCAAACGATCCTTTCTGGGGCCAGTTTTTTAACGACAGAGTAGTTCAGAGAGAAGTAAAAGGTCTTGGATCAGGCGCTATTATTTCACCCGACGGGTATATTGTCACCAACGATCATGTTGCCGGAAACGCCTCAAAAACAATTGTTACTATGACAGACGGCGTTCAGTATGATGCAAAATTAATCGGCTCCGATATGGTTTCGGATATCTGTCTTCTCAAAATTGAAGGAGAAAATTTACCATACATCAAGCTGAGTGAAAGCGATGAAATCATTATCGGTGAATGGGTAATAGCGCTTGGTAATCCTTTCGGACTATTTTCCATCAACGATAAACCTACGGTGACTGTTGGTGTGATAAGCGCAACCGGTATGAATCTCGGCGCGAACGAAGATCGTTATTACCTCAACATGATTCAGACCGACGCATCAATTAACACCGGTAACAGCGGCGGCCCGCTTGTAAATGCTATCGGTGAAATGATCGGAATGAACACTTTAATTTATAGCAGAACAGGCGGAAGTGTGGGTGTTGGTTTTGCCATCCCGATTTCCAAAATAAGAAGGATTGTTGAAGAGATTAAGAAAAACGGAAAAGTTGACAGAAATTACTGGACGGGATTAAGCATTCAGACTGTTGATGAAAGAATCGCACAATATTATAATCTAAAAACTGCTAAAGGAGTGATCGTAACAGTCATCGCCAAGAACTCTCCCGCAGCAAAAGCAGGAATACTTGTAGGAGATATTATAGAAAAAGTTGACGATATCAGGATAAACGACGATCAGACACTTATCGCTGTTCTTCAGGAATACCGTACGAATGAAAGAGTTAAATTCGACATTATTCGTGAAGGAAAAAATATAACAAAAACCATAACATTAGAGAGACGAAATGATTAACAGGTATACCCGCCCTGAAATGGGGAAAATATTTGAAGATGAATTCAAGTTCAACACCTGGCTTCAGATAGAAATATTAGCCTGCGAAGCGCGCGCCGAAAGAGGTGAAATCCCTAAAAAGGACGTTGATGTAATCAGAAAAAAAGCCGCCTTTAATGTCAATCGTATACTTGAAATTGAGGAAGTAACCAAACACGATGTGATAGCTTTCCTTACAAATGTAGCTGAATATGTTGGAGATGAATCGAGACATATTCATTACGGAATGACATCTTCGGATATTCTCGATACGACACTCTCCTATCAGATGAAATCAGCGGGTGAACTGTTACTTAAGCAACTTGAAGAATACAGAGACATTCTCAAACGGAGAGCAATCGAACATAAACGGACGATATGCGTCGGCAGAAGCCATGGCATTCATGCAGAGCCGACATCGATGGGATTAAAATTCGCGCTTTGGTATGAAGAGACAAAAAGAAACATTACAAGATTACAACATGCAATTGAAACAATAAGCGTTGGTCAGATAAGCGGAGCTGTGGGAACTTTCGAACATCTTTCGCCTGAAATTGAAGAATATGTTTGCAGGAAAATGGGACTAAAACCGGCGCCAGTTTCCACGCAAGTAATTCAACGTGATCGTCACGCGGAATTTCTCACAACACTTGGAGTGATCGGCGCATCACTTGAAAAAACCGCTATCGAAATAAGGCATCTCCAGAGAACGGAAGTGCTTGAAGCTGAGGAGTATTTTTCCAAAGGACAAAAAGGTTCATCAGCCATGCCTCATAAAAGAAATCCGATTGTGAGTGA
>CAZEXO010000170.1:0-6523 GCA_964516545.1 uncultured Melioribacteraceae bacterium | reverse complement strand
GGATAACAGGACTGGCAAGATTACTCCGAAGCAACGCCATGGCAGCCATTGAAAATGTTGCGCTTTGGCATGAAAGAGATATTTCACATTCATCTGTTGAAAGAGTAATTGTACCTGATAGCTGCATTCTTCTGAATTATATGCTTGATCTGGCGATTAAACTTCTTGATAATCTTATCATTTACCCGGAGAACATGAGGAAAAATCTTAACCTGACAAGAGGACTTGTCTTTTCCCAAAGTATTCTCCTGAGACTTACAGAAAAAGGTATCACACGCGAGAAAGCTTACGCTATTGTTCAATCAGCCGCGATGGAAGTCTGGGCGAATGAAAATAAGAATCTGAAAACCGAAATCATGAATTCTTCTGAAGCCCTTGAATATATTTCGAGAGAAGAAATTGAAGAGATCTTTGACGAATCAAAAATGCTGAAAAATATTGATTACATTTTTGCCCGTTCAATCGGTGAATAAATTGCCGAATGTGTTTCTTGGAAAATTTCTTTTAAAAGACTGAGATAAGCACCTGGTTTTTTATAGGGACAAAAAATCAGTTAAAATAATCATTGGGGATATCGTTTTTTTTACTTCCGTCATCCGGTAAATCCTATTCCCGGGGAGATAATATTGAATAAAATCTTGCCATTTATAATAATTATTTTCCTTCAGTCATGTTTTTATTTTCACACTGAAGTGAGTGAATTATCACCCGAAATTTTAAGAAGACTGGAGCCATACAGAATTCAATCTCCCGTTAAAGTGCATCTGAATAACGGAGAATTAATTGTCTATAAAAACGGATTCATACTTGAATACGATACTCTATACGGAGCCGGAATTTATTACAACACTTTGAGAGATACAAATTTTCAGATTTATCAGTACCCTTTTGATCATACAGCATATTATGAATATTATACAACCGAGTTCGAACCCGAAACAATGATTATGTCAACGCCTGCCGCCTTAATTGGATCATCACTTTTACTCATCGCGATATTCGGCTCCTGTCCCACTGTTTATTCTTTTTCCGATACAGGAACTGTGCTCGAAGCGGAATGTTTCAGTTACAGCGTCGCCGAAATGTTCGAGCAACCCGATCTCGATAAACTCAACTTCACAAAACAGACTAACAACCGAATAAAAATAAATCTCACTAATGAAGCTCTTGAGACACATTACATTGATAAATTTAATCTTGTTTACGTCGATCATGAAAAAAAATATTCAGCTTACCCGACAGATGAGGAAGAAATAATTCTAACCGGAGATTTTGAGCAGAACTTATCAATAAATGACCGATTCGGAACCAGCATTAAACAAGAGGTTATGTTCAAGGATTCTCTCCATTTCAGAACTGATGAGAGAATTGTAAATGAATTACAGAACAGAATTCTGACCGACTGGATCGATATCGAAATTGATATTCCCGAAGAAAAGGAAGAAGCCGCCCTTGTTATGAATTACAGAAATACGCTTCTCAATACAATTCTTCTTTATGATGTTATGCTCAGCAGTCAGGGAGCTGAAGCCCTTGACTGGATTGGTGATCAAACAGGCAATTTATGGTATGCCTACAATTTTGATAAGTGGTACAGGTCTCACTTCGGTATTCACATTAAAGTTTTTGAAGATGGTGAATATTCTGAAGTCTACAGACTTGGCGATACCGGTCCGATTATCTGGCATGAATCCGCGGTAAAAATTCCCTTGCCTGAAGGTAAAAAATTAAAACTTAGACTGGAATTCCTCCCCGATAATTTTATGATAGATCAGATAGGATTGAGTTTTGATCTTTGTGAAAACTATGATCTCAAAGAAATTAACATGTGTTCAATGCTGAACACAAAACAGAAGACAAATATTTCCACAAAGCTAATGAATGAAGATGACGACGAATACTTTATAACCTATCCCGGAGAAAATTATGAAATATATTATGATGTGAGTGATATCCCTAAGGATAAAACGAGAAGTTTCTTCATTGCCTCCGACGGATATTACATTGAGTGGATAAGAAAAGACTGGATTGATTATGGCGCAGGAATCGAACCGGATAAAGTATTTCGTTTCGGCGATGAAGCAATTAAACAGACAGCCGTCTTGTGGAAACAGAAACGTTCAACATTTGAGAAACATTTTCATGAGAGTAAAATAAAATGAATAAAGGTCTCTTGTTTCTCATTGCGCTCTCGATACTCGCCTATTCCTGCATGAGTTCCGTCGATACTCTGAAACCTTACGGCGAGACGGTTACCATTAAGTTCAAAGATCATAAAAAAAGTTTCACTGCTGAATTGATACATGCAAATGATACTTCGTTTGTTTATCTGGCGGATGATAGATTTGTTGCCGCCGGTTATGATTCCCTTTACAGTATTTATGTGAATGATTATAAAGTTACCTCGCGCGGTGTTGTTCTCTTGTTGTCGCTTCTCGTCGACTGTCTTACTTCAACTGCGGTGCTGAGGGATAAAAATAGCAGTCTCTTTACAAAAATCGGAATTCTCGCTCATACTGCCTTAACCTTTTGGGGAATCATCCGCGATAAACCGAGAACAAATTTCTCACCACCATTTTCGGAAATAGATATATACTTTCTAAAAGCATACAGCCGTTATCCGATTTGGTACCCGGAAAAATTGCTCAATAGTGTTAAATTTGATTAATTCATAAATGATTTCTCTATACTTCTTCAATAATAACAAGTTTACCGTCTTGTTCAAGTTTTTTAACCAGCAGTGGAATAATTACTTTTCTTGAAAGCACTCCAGTTTGAGTAAAACTAATATCCTCGCTTGCGGGATTTTCACTACCACCAAGAAAGATACAGACACGGTCGGCAACATTCAGTAAACTTATTAAATCAGTGACGGGGCTATTCTTTTCAAATTTTTCCGGGTCTTCATCCCAGATATTATATACCTGATTAATTGTAATTGCTCCTTCGGTCACAAGATCTATACCTTCTATCTCATAATTTGGTGGTGCAATTAAACTGTTGGATCGGCTGTTTAGTTCAAGCTCTTTACCAATCTCCCGAGCAACAATTTTAGCCGTCGTTGCTCCCGAAACAATTTTTAATCCATAGTTATTCAGAAATTTCGTTACCACAATTTTATCATTTGATGAATCAACCGGAGGACCTGTAAGTATATTCACTACTCGTCCTTTTCGGCAAGACAAAAATGTTGCAGTCAGATCATCGCCTGGTTTATTACCCCATAATAATTTTGCTTTTTCAAGAAGAGAATCTACTAAAATATGTTTCCTGTTAATTAGAGTAAGATTATTTTGGACAAATTTTGCGACTTCCGTTATCCCCCATCCATCTTTGAATCCGTTTCCAATTCCAGCATAAGTTATTCCATCGGATACTGTTAAAATTCCTTCGCCTTGCTTAATAACAAAATTTGATTCTGTAAGAGAAATGTTTTTATCATTATAAACTCTGCTTTCAAGAGGCATTGCATATGAACCGGAAACAAGAATACTGGGAGGCATTTCATAAGTAAGTACCGTACCTATACCATCATTTAATACTCTCACAATAGTGAAAGCAGAATAGGGCAATTCCGATAATTTTGCCTGTTGCATGGTATCAACGACTTTTCTAAAAATTTCCCGTATGGTATAACCAGATTTATATAACATACAAATTCTTGCAGCACACATGTTTGCAGCAATATTAGCTTTAATTCCCGATCCCATTCCATCACACAGAATATGCAGAGTCGAAATCCTGTCTCTGAATGATAAGACAACATCACCTGAAGGATCGCTTTGCTTTTTTGAAGTTTGCGATGTTACTGTTTCGAAGTGTAAATATCCCATAGCCAATTTTTTCCATTACCTTTAACTTTTTTGGGATCTTCACTCAACTTAAGAATGTTTTCCACAAGTTCTTCACTTTTCGCCGTACTTTCGCCGAGAAACTTTGCTATGCGCTGAGCCATTTCAACCTGATGTTCAATTAACTGTTGAGCCTGCATAATAGTTTGTTTTTTCATCTCATCAAGTTTTTCGTTGTCGGCAAGATGTTTTGTAATATCTATAAAAATACCGACATATTGATTAACATCCGGCATTTTATAAAGAATTGTCTGACAATCAAGGTTATAGTTTTCATAACGGGTGACAGTTTCTGATTTATCTTCGAGGCTTTTTCTTAATTGAATGAAGGGTTCAGGATCAATTAAGTAAGAAACACTTTTACCAATAACCGCATTGTTACACATAAACATCCTTTTAAAAGCAGGATTGACGTGAATAATTTCCAACTTATCATTAATAATGATAATTCCATTCGGAGTTGATTCAATAATTTTATCGGTTCTTTGTTCTGCTTTCTTTCGCATATAAGGTAAGCACATTTCAACTTCGGCCATACCTTGCAGATTCGCGATTACTTTTTCGCGGCAAGATTTGTAACCGCATGCACCACAATTAAGCTGATCTTCAATTCTTCCTTTGCCTGTTTCTTCAAGTCCGGAATTTATTTCCGCTTCCGAAAAAGTAATTTCAGGTATTTGAAGGTTGTTTGAAAAAGAAGTTTTAAAATCTAAAGAAATGATTTCCTCGTTTTCTCCTCTTTCCGAAAGAAACATTGAGTTTTTGTAAAGATTCTTTTTTCTTTCATTCAGTGAAAGACCACATTTTAATCCTGGTCCGTTAATACAACCTGATTTACAAATAAGAGGCTCTATGAAATAATCCCCACTATCAATATATTTCTCATCAATTATTTCGATAATCTCTTCAATTCCACTAACTGAAATAAGGTTTTCAGAAAATAAATCAGTGCTTAAAGACGCTGTTTTGAGTAATCCACCCGGTAAAGGGAAATAACCTGAAAAACCTTTTGGTAAATCATCTGGTAAACTTTCCTCAAGAGCATTCAGGTTGATGCCTTCCTTTTCTATCCATTCAAATAATTCATCAAAAGTAATGACAGCATCAATATCACCGTAATATTCTTTTCGTTCAGCTTCACCTTTTTTTGCTATACAGGGACCAACAAAAACCACCTTTGTTTGTTTCCCCAGTTTTTCGTGAAGAATTTTGGAATGAGCGATCATGGGAGAAACTACATTAGCGAGATTTTTTATTTTGTCATTTTTATACTTTTCGATGTAATTAATAAATGCCGGACAAGCAGATGCAAAAAGCGAATCGTAAGACTGATGTAGCAACTCTTTCGTTTTTTCTGCGACATAATACGCACCATAGGACGTAAAACTAACATAAGAAAATCCAAGCCGCCTGAACAAAGAAGGAATTCTTTTAACTTCCCATTCATTGTAAAGCGAAATAAAAGTAGGGGCAATACTCACCGCTACCTCAGCATTGTCCCGTATCAACGATTTCACTTTCTCAATATCGTTCCGATATGTTTTGGCTTTTTGCGGACATTCTCTAATACACGTTCCACATTGGATACATTTTTCTCCATCAACTGAGGCCTGACCATCTTTTACTTTTATAGCATTCACCGGACACACTCTCAGGCATCTGTAACAGTCCCTGCATCTTGCCGTATTCGTATATATAATCTGTCCTTGCATTTTATCCTTTTCAAACTAAACTTCATTAACAATCATTTGTTTCTTTACTGCATCTAGACGTACTTCCAAGTCATTAAACGTACATTTATTTATCACTTGTCCGGCAAAAGTAACATTAGGTCCTGTGTTGCACTTTTCCATGCAGAACGTAGCCTTTATGTCAACGAATTCTTTCAGTCCGGTTTCTGTTACATAATTCAGCAGCTTTTCGAGTAATTTTTGAGAACCTTTAACGAAACAACTAGTACCGACACAAACATTAATTTCTATTTTATGAGAATCGGAACCCTGAATAAAGCTCATTTCTGATTCAGAAATCCTTTTTCTATTTTTGTATTTAGTATGGAGCAATTTGTGTGCCGACTCGCCTCCAATCTCACCAAACAATTCATTATACAATTTTTCCACATAATGGTTATCCTGGGATTTATGTAATTGTAAAGTTTTATCGGCAAAATAAAGTCCGCGAGTACGCTCGGTTTTAGTCCCTTCTTCAAAAGTAACAGGTTGACCTGCGCCACCGATACAACCACCTGGGCAAGCCATCACTTCGACTAAATCAGGTGAAATTTCATTTTTTTTAATCATCGAAATAAGTTTTGAAGCATTTTTTAATCCGTGAACAATCGCAAGTTCAAGTTTAAGATCACCGAGATGAAGAGTGGTTTGTCTTATTCCTTCATGACCTCTTACTTCGTGAAACTCGTAATTCATCAGCTTTTTGTTTGTTATTTTTTCTGAAGCATATCTTAAAACCGCCTCAGTTACCCCACCTGAGTTACCGAATATTACACCCGCGCCGGTTTTGAATCCGAGAGGCAAATCAAGTGATTCAGGATTTATTTCATCGAATTTGATTCCGGCTTGTTTAATCATAGATGCAAGTTCCTGGGTAGTAATAACATAATCTACATCTCTTATTCCGTTATTTGCGAATTCTTCTCTTCCGGCTTCAACTTT
>CAZEXO010000169.1:1719-8465 GCA_964516545.1 uncultured Melioribacteraceae bacterium | reverse complement strand
TCAATTCGAAGTACACGAAAAAATTATCGCTTAAATCCGGGGGAAGTTCAGAAATCGCTATCCCCATTAAACTCAATTTCCTGCAGGTGGGTAGTTCCGTTTACAACCTTCTGAAAGGAAATTCTGAATTGGATTATTTTCTTAAAGGGGATATGAACATTTCCACCGGATTACCCTTGCTTACAAGCGAATTACTACACTTAAATAAGAGCGGTAAAATAAAACTCTCCAAATGAAATTAAGCGGGAAGTTGAAGTTATTTATAATCACTTCCCGCGACTACAGTCCACTCACGAATTGAATACCCGGTAATTAATCCATTAATGAAGTAAGGATCGTTTTTAACAAAATTTTCTATTATGTCTTTATTGTCCACTCTGAAAATCAAGGCTGCGCTGTCAGCCGGATCAGCAAACGCGCCGGCAAGTCTTAGTTCCTCTCTTTCAATATAACCTTGCAGATGTTTGAAATGATCCGCGCGATATGGAGTTCTTTTCTCGAGATAGTTCTCAATGTAATGGTAGAATAAAATCAGATACAAATAACCTCCTCAGTAAAATAATTATTTATTCTGTTGATAATTTTTTGGTATAGTTATTTCCGATCCGTCTCTCTCAGCCCGGTAGTGTGGTGACATAATTTCAACGCCGGCTTCGTTAAATTTATCCTGTATATTTTGATGTAGCTCCGAATAAATCCTCGGCTGTTTTTCCGCGTATTGAGTATAAACATTCAATTGATAAGAAACATAAAAATCATCAAGACTTGTCTGAAGGACAAACGGTTCGGGTGATTTCAGAATCTCGTTGGTAACTGCCGCAGCGCCCAGCAATAATTCATGTACTTTTCTCCAGGGAACGTCGTAGCCGATTGTTACTGAAGTATGAAGAATTAAGAATTTTTCTTTTGCTGACTGGGTATAGTTTGTTATTTCTGAAGTTAATATTGTACTGTTTGGGATAGTAATAATCTCATTTTTTGATGTCTGAACACGGGTTACGATCGGAGTTTTCTCAATAACATCTCCTGTAATAGCATTTATTTTAATTCGGTCTCCTATCCTGAATGAACGCATGTAAGTAATTACAAGTCCCGCCACCATGTTGCTGATTGCTGTAGAAGATCCCAATGAGAGAATTATTCCAAGAAATACCGAAACGCCCTGAAATATTGCGCTGTCGGAACCCGGCAGATAGGGGAAGATAATAATGAACATGAAAGCGTAAAGTAAAAATCTGATAATATTAAATGTCGGGCGCGCCCAATCGGAATAGAATCCTTTTATATTAAGTTTCTTGTTTTCAACCTCATTTGTAAAATACCTTATAACTTTGATGGCGTAATTCGTTACAACAAAAATCACGATAATTGTTATTAGGTTAGGTATGTAATCGACGAAACTATGATAAATCTTTGAAAGAGGATTTAGTATATATCCGAATAATGTTGAGGCTATGTTTTCAGTTATCGGGAATATGCTGAAAAGTATCGGTAAAGTGATATAAAGAATAAAAACAATCGTGATGTACTTTATTCCTTTTGCAGCCAGTTGAACAAAACGGACAAGTGTTTCGGAATTAAGCACCTCGTAATCCTGAATAGAAATTGATTTAATCCGTTTGTCTTTCTGGTCAGCTATGAAAAGATCAAGTTTACCGAAATATTTGTAACCTAGTTTTATAAGCCAATACTGGATAAAAATAACGAGCAGTGCGAGGAAAATTTGTTTTAATAAAATAAGCCATCCCGTTTCTTCACGGTGTTTCTTAATTGCCCCGGTAATAATTCTCAGATAAGTATCAGACAGTTCATCTCGCGAAGTATCATTCCAAAGAGCATCCATTTCAGAAACGCTGACGATTATTCTGTCTCCAAAATAAATTTCGGATGTTTGTTCTGAACTTACCACGGCTAGTGAATCGTAATCCGGTTCGAAATTTTCCTCAAGTTCAATAATTCTTTTGGTGAATTCACTTGCCCGCTGCGAGGCGTTAAAAACACCTGAACGGTTATAAATTACAAAAAGTGTATCATCAAAAGGGATTACGGGAAATCCTGTGACAACTGATTTCAGGGAATCAATGTGTGATTTGAGCTGTATTTTTTTTAGCGAGTCCTTTTTCTGGATATCGAAGAGCTTTGACTCGAGAGCGGATCTTTTTGATCTTTCAAAATCACGCAATGAAGCAATTTCGCTAATTAAATTCGCTCTGTAAACTGAATCAGCTTTTTTTATTGAATCGGCTTTTTGCAGGGCGGTAAAAATATCTTTTAATTGATTTTCGTTTTGATTAAGAGAATCCTGAGCTGCAATTAGTCCTGCAAGAAAAATTATTATCACAAAAAATCTTTTCATAATTATTTTTATCCTGTGTTACGAGAAATAAAGTAAATAAAAGTTTAAATGCAATTAATATCCTTCTATTAACTGTTCCCAGTTATTTTTTTCTTTCAACCCTTTTTAATAACTTAACAACACTGTTCGTCTTAAAAAATTGAAAGGATTTTCTATGAAAAACAAATTTCTCATTGTTGTCGTTCTTTTTCTTTTAATGTTTTTTAGAAGTACAACTGAAGCATGTACGAATTTTATCGTGACAAAAGGAGCCAGCATTGACGGTTCGGTAATGATTACATATTCCGCCGATTCATATAACATGTATGGAGAACTTTATCATTTCAAAGCTGCCGTTTATCCCGCCGGTGCGATGCTGGAAATTTACGAGTGGGATACGGGAAAATTTTTAGGAAGGATTCCTCAGGCTGAGGTGACTTACAATGTTGTAGGAAATATAAACGAGAATCAGGTATCAATCGGTGAAACAACATTTGTCGGACGTGAAGAGCTTGTAAATGAAGAGGGAATAATTGATTACGGAAGCCTTATGTATATTGCCCTGCAGCGCAGCAAAAGCGCACGCGGCGCAATTAAAATTATGACAGACCTTGTTGCCGAATACGGTTATTATAGTTCGGGAGAATCTTTTTCGATTGCCGATAAAAACGAAGCCTGGATTCTTGAAATGATCGGCAAAGGAAAAGGAGTTAAAGGCGCCGTGTGGGTTGCCCGTCGTATTCCGGATGGATATGTTTCGGGGCATGCTAACCAAGCTCGTATTACCACATTTCCTAAAGACGATCCGGATAACTGTCTATATTCTTCTGATGTGATTTCATTTGCACGAGAGATGGGATTTTATGAAGGGAGTGATGACAATTTCGATTTCGCGCAGGTCTATAACCCGCTTGATTTCGGCGGTATTCGTTTTTGCGACGGACGCGTCTGGTCTATATTCAGAAGAGTAAACTCAACTATGGATAAATATCTCAGTTACATGAAAGGTGAATCGCTTGAGAGAATGCCCCTGTGGATAAAACCTGATAAAAAATTATCGGTTCATGATGTAATGTCTCTAATGCGCGATCATTTTGAAGGAACCGAATTTGATATGACAAAAGGCGCTGCTGCCGGACCTTATGGTTCACCCTACAGGTGCAGTCCGCTGACATTTAAAGTCGGCGATGAAGAATATTTTCACGAAAGACCGATATCAACTTATCAAACAGGATTCTCTTTTGTTTCTCAACTTCGTTCGCATCTGCCTGACGAAATCGGCGGTGTACTGTGGTTCGGAGTTGATGATACATACATGACTGTTTACACTCCGATGTATTGTTCAATTACTGACGTGCCTCATAATTATAGAAAAGGTATTGCAAGTTTCGGGCAATTTAGTTGGGAATCTGTTTTCTGGGTGTTTAATGCGGTTTCAAATTTTGTTTACCCGAGATACTCTCTGATTATCGACGAACTTCGTATGAAACAGAATGAACTTGAAGGTGAATATCTGCTCAAACAAAATACTGTTGAACAGACTGCTCAGTCAATGTTAAAAAAATCACGTGGTGAGGCTGTTGATTATCTTACTAATTATTCTGTTAACTCAGGTCGCCATACTTACTCAACATGGAATAATTTTTTCCAACATCTTAATATGAAGTATATGGATGGAGTTGTTAAGAATGAATTTGCCAAACCAAAACGCATCGGTTACCCTGAAGAATTCAGAAAACTAATCGTTGATTTGAGTGATTATGATATTAAGCTAAAAGTTGTTGAAACCGATTCGGAAGTTAAGTTCAAGAAAGAAATTAAAAACGGCGATGAATTCCTCGTAAAAAAAGATTATGATTCAGCAAAAAAATGTTATCAGAGAGCGCTGGAATTAAAACCCGATCAGGCTTATCCGAAAGAAAGACTTGAAAAAATAGAAAAGATTATCGGTTTGATGGACAATCTACATAATGAACATTTTTCGAATTAATTTCTTCATGAATATTCAGCGGTTGTATTTTAAGTACAACCGCTGTGTTTCTCATCTGAATCGAATATCATTAAAAATTTACTAATATCCGTTATACAATTTATATGTATTCCGGGCAATGTTGAAAGGCTATTTGCCTGCAACACAAAAAGTAACGTTCTTTCCGCTCCAGGCATCATCTCCGGGAAGAACATTTCTGTACATTGATATTTTCCGGAAATCACATTTCGTCATGAACTCATAAATATTATTATCCGTATAAACATGATTCCAGAAACGATAACAATCGGTTTTAAAATTATCAATCACAGTATGCTGATTAAGAATTACATTTTTATCTTCGTATAAAAACGATTCAGATAAAATCAAATAAGGATGATCTCTCCAAAAACCTTTCGGACATAATTCCCAGGTTTTCTGTGTTATTTTTTGCCGGAGATTATTTTCATTGAGTACATCAAACACAAAAATACCGTTTGGCTTCAATGCTCTGAAAACACGCTTGAGTAATTCATCACGCTCATCAGGAATTAGCACACCGAAGTCCGTGTAAATTAAAATTATGAGATCATATTTTTCTTTCTCGTCAAGCTCAAGATAATTTTGATGCCGATAATAAATGCTCAAGTTTTTGCGGGCAGCTTCATTTTTAGCATACTCAATTGAATTAAGTGAAAAATCGATGCCCGTTACAGCATGACCTTTCAGTGCAAATTTTTCCACGTATAGACCTGGTCCGCAACCCAGATCAAGCACATTCATTCTTTCATTATTTGTATTACTCAGAATCCAATCAATGGTTGAATCAATTACAGAGAATTTTCTGCTGGCTAAATCCGTATCCTGACTAAGATGAAGCATAAGTAGTTGTTTGGAAATGTAATTATCTGTCCACATAACCGCAGTGCCTTTTTCATAAAGTTCAGGCTTAAGCGCATATTCCAAAATATTTCTGATTTCCATTTTGTCACCATAAATTTTGTGAAATGTTATTTGTTAATAAAATGAATAAGAATAGAAGCAGACATTTTTTGTCTGACTGGTTATTCATATGAAAAATAGTCGATATGTACTTAAGCGGTTTTCATTACGTTTCAAAAATACGGAAAGAAATAGAATTGGCAAAACCGGGTAAAAAAAAACCGGCAGAGGATTATTTCTCTCACCGGTTTATAAAGATGCAAAATAATTATTTCTAATTCCTCGGGAACCACACTTTCATTATTCCTATATCTCTATTTGACCAGGTATAATAAGGGATTAAGGTTATCTCCTCGTTTCTATCAGCGATTTTACCTTTCAGAATATTCACACCACCGAGTAAATCATTCTTTTTCTCAGAAGAGAATTTTATATCATCAGAGATAATCAGTTTTGATAAATCTGATCCGTTGTCAATTTCTTCTGCGCAATATACAATCGGTCCGAATTCAAAGGCGACTTTGTTAAGATTATCTTTTACGTTCTCATTTGTTATAACCCGGCGAACATTCATCGGGAAGTTAATTTCAATAAGATCATCAGCCGACCATTTTTTTGAAATTACAAAATAACCTTTATCAATAACCACATCTTCGTCTTTACCGTTTATAGAAATGCTGTAGGTCGTTTCTGGTTTATCAAGATATTCATATAAATCTCCCGGAACAACATCGTTTCTTATCCAGCCGGGTATTCTTATCTTAAGGGTAAAATTTCCGGGATGATCTGGCGTAACTCTGATATTTATTTTCCCGTCCCAGGGATAATTAGTTGTCTGTTCGATATTCACTTTAGTTTTAGCAACATTAATTTCAGCTTTGTTAGACATGAATAAATTAATATAAAGGCTGTCATCAATTGTTGAGTAAATGAGATTTGTAACCGAGGGAATAAATCTGATCAGGTTGGATGGACAGCATGAACAATTAAACCATGATTGTCGTGTGCAGGCTCCCTGATTGAACGTGTGCATCCCATCCGACTCAAGAGGATTAGGATAAAAGAATTCGTCACCATCGAGAGAAATTCCCGCAATCACTCCGTTGTAAAGAGTCCGCTCTATGATATCATAATACTCAACATTTCCCGAGAGCAAGAACATTCGATGATTCCAGTAAACACTACCAATTGCAGCGCAGGTTTCGCTGTAAGCTGTCAGGTTAGGAAGTTCGTAATTATCGCCAAAAGCTTCTCCGTCACGTCTCGCACCGATTCCTCCCGTGATATATAATTTTTTGTAAACCATATTTTCCCAAAGATTTTTTACTGCATTAAAATAGCTTTTATCATGATATATCGCGGCAATATCCGTCATTCCGGCATACATATAAACAGCACGTACGGCATGTCCAACAACTTCTGTCTGTTGTGTAAGGGGCATATGATCCTGATGATATGTGCCGTGTATCTTTCTGTTTGTTGAATCGCCTCTCTCATCAA
>CAZEXO010000169.1:0-1709 GCA_964516545.1 uncultured Melioribacteraceae bacterium | reverse complement strand
ACATTAGAATTTGTGTCGGCAATGTAGATAATCTGGAAAAGTTTGATGAGTCCCGTCTCGACTATCTGATGACCGGGAATTTCAGAGTTTTTACCGGGTCCGAAAGTTTTCACCAGTAAGTCGGCATTCTTAAGTGCGATGTTCAGAAAATTATTTTTTCCTGTTGCATAATAATGCGCTGCAGCAGCTTCGAATAAATGACCGCTGTTATACAACTCATGACTTGCGGCTAAGTGATGCCATCTGTCACCCGGTTCTACCCACGATGCCGGCGGCTTTTGCGGATTAATAGTTCGCCAGGTTGTAAGGTATCCATCATCTTCCTGTCCGATTTCAATAATCGATATTATTGAATCGATATAGGACTCAAGATTTTCATCCGGCGATAATAAAAGGGAGTAAGAAGCGCCCTCAATAATTTTATAAACGTCCGTGTCGTCGAAAGGCATTTGCCCTCGTGTTTCACCCTGCATTACCCCACCAGCGATAAGGAAATTATCAAATCGTCCTTCAGTGCTGCATTTATTCAAGGCGTAATTAATTGTTGTGTTTTGAACGGTGTTGATTTTCGGCAGCCAAAAATTATCCGACAATTTGACCTGAGTGATGTTGACCGGTTTAATCGGGTAATCAAAAAGCGTCTGAGCGAAGTTATGACAGGTAAAGAAAAAGAATGCAACATAAAAAAATATTTTCATCGCTACACCTAAAATGGTTTTGGAAGGAATAATTCTGAGTTTAAGTTACAAAAATTATCTTAATGATTTCCAGGAAACCTGACAACAATTAAACCTCAACGGTTATTTTCTCTCTAAATATCAATCTGTTTTCTCAAGAGGACATTAAGAATAACATTCATTGTGAAAGACAAATTTCTATTTGCTAAATTTACCCTGGATTTCTTTTGTTTAGTTAATGATCTGAATAAACTATTGCAGGCAGAATTACTGACTTAAGAACTGATATTGGGTCAATAAAATTAATTATGGAATTGCATCTGATGGCGAGATAGAAACTGATTATTAGATTTTGTCAAAACAGCTTGGAGAATGAACATGTCGATGATTGAAAAATATTATAGTTCTTATAAGATAATAATTATCATCTGGCTGTTTGTGCAAATAGTAGTTATTGCTCAGGATGAAACAAAATTTATAAATTCGCTTCATAGAAATTTGCGCGATAAAAAAGAACAATTTAAAATTGAGTATAAAGGGAACATCCCGGAATTTTTAAATAAACTTGGAGAAGTAACAGACAGAGGAATAAAGAAAGCCAAGGCTGATCGAATATTTCTCGAAAGTATTGAAACATCAGTAACGTATACATCCGAACATGCAATAGTAAATTACGATGTTAAATATAAAACCATGCGGAACAATTATAATAATACATACGATGAATTAATACCCATGCTCAAATCCAAATTGATATCGCGGGATAAAAATATTTCATTCAGTGTTAACACAAATGACGCTCAGTTGTTTATGGATGGTTTTGGTAATCTTATGAAAGAAGCCGTTAAGCAAACAGAAAAATCTCAACGTAATGTTGTCCTTGTCGGTTACGAATCATCTTTCATGATTTATGAATCGTATATTGAGGTGAAACTTAATGTTGATTACTTAGAAGAAAACAGGAAATCGGATTTGTTCTGTTTTACCAAAGATGAATATGTTGATATAATTTTTGACAAACTTAACAAAAGG
>CAZEXO010000168.1:0-8467 GCA_964516545.1 uncultured Melioribacteraceae bacterium | reverse complement strand
GGGGCGATACATTAGTAGAAATCCCGCACAGCAAAAACCCAAAAAGCCCCAGCGGGGCGACACATAAATTCCATCATGATAATCACCAACAAACCGGAAAAATTAACCACCTCTACAAAGCTGAGATCGCTTTCTTTCAGCATGTGTTGATAAATATTCTCCCTCCACCCGCGGCAGGCTAATGTTGAGCTCATCTTTTCTGAATTGAGTAAATAATTATTTTTTTATTTCCCCTTTTTAGAAAAGTCAATCCCCCCTTTGCCATAATGTCACACTCAACCCAATTTTTAATTACATCCCAGATAAACAGTCTCTAAGTAGTACCTAAGTAGTCTCTGAGTAGTATATGACAAGCCTATAATCCATCACAAATTTCTTTCGATTTTGAGCCAAAAACGCAACCCGGTAATTCACCAAAACCCAAACAAAACCCTGCCATTTTGTCACAAACATTCCTCCCCGAATCTACAACAATCCATATCCGCAAATGACCGATGAATTTCGTATGATTTTGAGCTTGCTTTTACTGGCAGGTGTCTTGCTTCTGAATGTCTATAATTCGGCGAGACGTTTCGGGAAAGCAAATAATTACAGAGAAATTATATAATTCTCTAACAGCTTGGACAGATTAACTAAACTCCTCATTCCGACCTGTTGAATCGACATCCTGTTCACCACACGAACACATTCATTCTAATTCTATTTATCACAATCTTCTCCGCATATTTCATACAGTTCGATTCGTAAATCCAATTCACAGGTTTTTATTTAGCGTTATTTTTAATGGTACCGATTAACAATATTTCTGATTACACAGAAACTAATAAACTGCTTACTCGTATTTAATAACATCCACCGGGTTCGCCGAGGCAGCTTTTATCGTCAGGAAACTGGTTGTAACAACTGACAGAATAAAAGATGCAATCGCCGGTAAAATAAAATCCCATAACTGCAATTCGTATTTATACGCAACCGGTATCTCGCTAACAAGAAGATACACAACCGGAAAAGCAATGAGGTTTGCGATAATTAAAAGAAAGTAATAGTCCCTTGAAACTAATTTCAATATACCAGTCTTCGATGAGCCGAGTATTTTTCGTATCCCGATTTCCTTTACTCTCCTTCGTACGGAAAATGACACTAATCCGAACAAACCGACATAAGCAATAATTATCGCCATCGCGGAAAAGTAACCGAAAATATTCTCAATACTATAAAGAACACTGTAAATATTCCTGAAATCCTCATCAAAAAACACAACACGCGAAAGAGTTGCCGGATAAAACTCAGACAATACTTCTTTGATATAATTTGCTGAACCGGGAACATCATCCCCCGAAACCCTAACCGTAAACTCGGCTTTGTTTGATAAGAGTCCCGAATGCCTTAGCATCACATAAGGTAAAATTCGAGTGTATGCAGGTTCAAAATGAAAATCGTTTATCACTCCGATAATCTCATATTTTGATTCACCGATTACCAGAATTTTTCCAACAGGATTCCGCCAGCCCAGAACGTTAACCAAAGTTTTGTTAATTATGCAGGCTCTTTCGTCAGTTGAAAACTCTTCGGAAAAATTTCGTCCGTTTATTAATGTAAGATTGTACGTATTTAGAAAATCATCGTCAACAATATTATAGCGGGCAAATATTTTTTGATTTTCCGAAAACTCTTCACCAGCAACCAGACATCCATCACCGCTATGGAAGGGAATATTACCCGACAGTGAGACGTTCATTATTTTTCGGTTATTCAAAAGCGCCGTTTTCACCTTCAAAAAATTATCATCTTCACCCGTGTCGGGAATTGAACAGATCAAAAGACTCTCTTTATCAAATCCTAAATCCTTATTCACAATTAAGTCTATTTGTTTGTAAATATAAATCGTGGAGATGACAACAATGATAGTAATCGCGAATTGAAATCCGACGAGAATTTTTCTCAGTTTTCCAATACTTCTTCTGCCACCTACCGAAGTGCCTCCAAGCAGCTCCGAGGGGCTATTTGACGACAAATAAAACGCCGGATAAATTCCCGATATAATTCCAATGAGTATGAATAAAACTACCAGGTAAGTAAAAAGCAGCCAGTTAGTTTGCATATCCAGAATTATGTTCCGCTCCAGGATAGAATTAAAGACCGGCAGAAATAATATAACAAGTAGAAACGCCACCAGTAGAGCGGTAATCATTAAAAATACCGACTCACTCAAAAATTGTCTTATGAGTGATCCTCTTGAGCTTCCGGTAATTTTACGAACAGCAATTTCCTTCATGCGTAATGAACCCTGAGCGATTGTTATATTTATTGAATTCAGACAGGATAAAATTAAAATCAACACAGCCAGCGTGCCGAAAAAATATAAAACGAGCAATGAATCAATACTTTCATCAGGGGAAAGATATAATTCCGACAATGGTTTCAGGTATAGTTTTTTATTTTTGTCAGGATTATACTTATCTATTTCGTCACGGATTTTATTGTTCAGATTTGCTGAAGAAATATTTTCTTTTGTCAGCCCGTAAATAAAAAATGCATTCATTTCCCAACTGGTTTCATAGTCGGCAGAGATATTATTGTTAATGGTTTTAAATGATACCAGGTATGCAGGCCGGACGTGAGAATTGAAGGGCGGATTTTCGATAACTCCCGTTACTTTCAGACTTTTGTTCTTGCCGGAGCGAAGAGTCTGACCAAGATAATTTCCATTCGGAAAATATTTATCTGCCAGTTCTTTTGTCAATACAACTGAGAAGGGATCGTCAAGGGAGGTTTCGGGATTTCCTTCAATGAATTGATAAGAGAAAACTTTGAACAAAGATGAATTCGCGTAGAAGCCTTCTTCCTCGTAGAATTCCAACTCCTCGCCGGATAATAACATCTCGCCGAATATGCGGCGTAATTCTGTTGTGACTTTGAACTCAGGATAATTATTAAGTAATGTTTCAGAGAGAGGATAAGGTGTCTGCTGCCAGTATTGTATTCCGTTTGATAAACTAACCTGTTGTTGAACCCGATAAATACGATCGTAAAATTCATTGTGTTTATCCCAACTGATTTCATATTGGATATACAATGCAATTAAAATAAAAGATGTCAGTCCGACCGCTAATCCGATAATATTAATTGTTGAATTGAGCAGGTTCTTCCTGAGGTTTCGAAGCATCATCCTGAAATTATTCTTTAGCATTTTAAAATACCTCCCTGAGGCGGAGAAAAAATGAATTAAATCATTTTATATTCTTTGTCAATATTTTCTTTATGCTATCAATTGTCAAAATGCATTCAGTATTAATCCCTCAGTCGGAATTCTTTCAGTAAGAGTAAACACGTCCCGTTTAGCCGCTGATTTCAGAATCAACAGCAGTAAATGTAAAAGAAAAAATCCCCAAATAACAAATGCTGATTAATCGACGGGTTTCAGAATAATTATAGTTTTTCATTCAAACGTCTCAGCCTGGTGTTATTCACAGGAATAAAAATCAACAAAAATAATTTCGGATTAATTTTGCAGAAAAACTAAAAACTCCTTTTCTCTCAGCGCTGTAATCGTCTTCTCAATTGAAGAAACTAAATTTGCGCTTTTACTTTGCGGTGAATAATTAGTTTCAGTTCTGCTTATCAACTCGTCAAATTTATTCGGAAATTTTAAGTAATCCAATAATAATTTCCATTCCTGACGGAGGAGAACGTGCTCGCCGGTATTATAATCATAAAGAAATATTTGTTTTTCTCTCTGCATTTCTTCCTCGTAGTTAAAATACTTTTCAGCAATTTTATCCAGAGGATAACCTTCGTCATAGAAAAGTTTATAGATAATATTCGATCTTCTATTAATTTCTTTTTTAATCTGACTGAAAGGAAAATTGATCTCCCTGACTTTTATATTTTCCGAAAGAAGAAATTTGTTGGTAAATATATCATTACTCTCAGTAATCATATTTTTTTCATCATACTTTTCTTCATTTGGAATCATTCCTTTGTTATGTTTTAACCAATGCAGAAAATCTATCTCATCAAGTCCTGCAAAGAGTAAAAAAGTGTAATCAGTGGTGTGTGAAAATCTTTTCCGAAAGTTTGCCAGCTTGATTTTATGTTGCTTTTTTGATTCGGATGAGACTACATTTTGAGGTTTTTCTTTCATTGTAAAATTCAGAACGGTATTTAAATTTCCTGAAGACTCATAAAAAATATTTTCAATTCCGAAATTCTTATAATTGAGTTCAACGGGACTTCCTTTAGCGAGCCGGAATATATGACTTCCGCCAACCGCATATTTATGTTTATCGACAATATCCTCGTAGAATTTTGCAGTATCCACCTGCTCTTCTTCTGTTTCTGTCGGAAAACAATTAATGCTGGATACCGAGGTAAGAAGTTTTATACTTGATGCTTCTTTAAGTATTCTTTTTGCCGTGTCATAATTAATTCCTTTATTAATAAGAGAATTAATTCTCTCATTCCCGGATTCCAACCCGAAATATAAATGACTACAGCCTGTATCTTTAAGCAGTTGTAATAACTCAAGATCAATATTTTCATCAAATCTGCAAAAAGTAAAATAACTGAGATTAAGCCCGGCTTCTTTAATTAATGAGAAAGTTTTTTTCATCCTTACCGGCGGATCTGCTTCGTGAGAAAAATAGAACAAATTTGTTTCATGCAGCTTACTCAGCTTTTGCAGATCTTCAACAACTCTTTCGGGTGTTTGTATTCTGTACCTCAGATTTGAGTGGTGGAAATTACAAAATGTACATTTCCCCCAATAACAGCCTCGTGAAAACGCGTATGGCAGAACCACTTTCCCGATCAGGAATTTGTCGAATGGTAACCCGGTAAAATCAGGACAGGGTAATGATCTTATATCCTTAATCGCTTCAAGTTCCGTTACAACAATATCATTACCGTTTTTGAATACAAGGTTAGGCACATCAAAAAGTTCCTCTTTGTTCTCTAACCGCCGGATTAATTTCAAGAGACTATATTCACCTTCATTAATTACGAAACTATCTATAAACGTAAACAACTCCGGAATATTCACTAACTCATCACGCAGCAGAGAAAAATGCGAACCGCCCACGGTTAAATGTATATGAGGAATAGCTTCCTTAATAAGATAAGCAAGAAGCAATCCCGGAATAACCTGATCAGGAAAAGTGATGGATATTCCAACAAGGTCAGGATTTTCTTTTTTGATGGAAGGAATAATTTTATTTTCATAAAAGTCAGAATAATAATATTCCTCCCTGTTTATTGCCTGAAACAATACATTTGTGGAGAGTTCCCGGATTCTGAACGGGGCATATTTCCGGCCCGACTGAAAGATGAAATCCCTGATATCCTGCATGATCAGCCAATCATTTTCCAATAATGGTTTTCCCTGCGAATCCACTTGATAGTTACTCGCGTCTTTAACTCTTCTTTTCGTTTCATCAATATAATCAATGTAATATGGAAACCGGTTAAAGCTTTTTGAAAGATACCTTGCATATTCAACCTGCTCAATCCAGTTTAATGTCTTTTTTGAATCAAGGTAATCGAACCTCGCTTTACATCGAAGATATAAATCTTCAAGTGATTTTTTGTTGTAAAAATAATCCAGTAATTCAACTCCTATATCGCGTTGAATTACTTCATAATTATTCTCTCGTAAATAAGCTGTAAGACTAGGCAGCGCTAACATCGGCGCAAAAGCATCTCTTTCCGGCGGCGATAATAATATTATTTTCATGGGTGATCCCATTTGCTTTATTTTACAATTTTATTCTTTAGTAATTATTTTTTTTCCTGACAAATAACTATAGGCCCATATCACCAGCGAATCATTTGAATTTTCTATTCCCCGGAGAATTTTCGGATCTCTGATAGCATTACTAATTTTCGGCGACTCTCCGTTTTTTAACAAAGGACCATTTTCTTCAGCATTAAGTTTTCTTAATTCAACTTCCATTATAGCCAGAGCTTTATTTGTGTTTTGATTATCCTCGTAAGCGTCACAAAATGCACCAAATTCCTTATTCTGTTTTCTCGCTTCGCCTAGTTGAGCCTGAAGCAGGTTAATGGTTTCATCATCAAGGTTATATGGATTTGACGAATAAATTGCTTTTTTAATTTCATCCATTGACGTAAGTATTACGAATCCTTTTTTGAATGGAACATAGAGAACAATATTTTCATCTGACCAATCCTTCTCGCCCGAAACGAAAGTAATTTTCACAGGCTCCGAATCTGCAGCGGCGCTTTCAAGTGTAGCGTTCACTTTTTTGATATTGTTCTTGATCAGTTCATTGATGAAGTCATGATAATTGCCTGAATCATCCTGAGCATCCTTCGCTTCACGGTAGCTTAACTTATCAGTTTCATTTTCAAGCTGAAGAATAAAGAAGATGTTGTCTTCACTAATCTCCTCCCCTTCATTAATGATGTTGATACTCTCAACGATATTTCTCTTGTCTGACAGATGTGAACAATGAGTTAATAAGATTATAAATATTGCTGACAGAATTAAATGGTTGATTATAAAATTTTTCATAACACTACCCCTCTTTACTAATTTGATTTATTACCGCTTAATATTACAGTCACAAGATTATTGGTGTTTAG
Organism: uncultured Melioribacteraceae bacterium; assembly: GCA_964516545.1. Lineage (GTDB taxonomy): Bacteria > Bacteroidota > Ignavibacteria > Ignavibacteriales > Melioribacteraceae > JAHISV01. Next base: position 1,864 of record CAZEXO010000168.1, on the reverse strand, counting down.
ATTTTCTTTAAATATTTTTTGAACCTCATAAACCATGGTTTTTTCTATTCGCTCAAAATATTCGACAATAAAATCGTCAGGTAAATCAAAAGCTTCGAATTGCATCGTTTCCTTCAGCAGGAGCGAAACATTCGAAATCAATCTTAAAAAATCATACTGTAGCTTTGTTTTAGCGATGGTAAAATCTTTTGTATCAATCGTACTTTCCGCTAATTCTGTCAGAAGACTATTCACACTATCTGTTACTTCACTTGTTTTATCAGGATCAACTTTCGAGGAGATTAAAATCTTACCGATTTTTTCGCTCCATAGGTAATTGCTGCTTATTTGATAAAGCAATCCTTTCTTCATTCTAAGTTGATACAAGAGTCTACGGTCAAGAATTTCATTGGCAATCAGTAATGCGAAATAATTATCATTGCATATTCCGGGAACAAGATATCCCATTCTTAAATAATCGGTTTTCAGGCGGGAAATGGTTTTTATTTTATTCTGCGTACCTGCGTATTTTTTGGAATAACTTTCACAATTTTCAATAATATTTTCAAACACAATATTGTTTATCAATTTGCCAACAACTGATTTTATAAGATTCAGATCAATTTGTCCCGCAATTCCCACAACAATTTTTAAGGTATCGATTATATTTTTGGGAATATCAGCAGTCGTTGCAGAATCATCATCAAATAATCGTTTATCAAATTCAATATCCGCTAACTCCGAAGCTTGAACAGGCTCTTTTTTGCCGGAGGGAGTTAAAGGCAGAGGTTCAGGGATTGTTATGTTTGAAAAAGAGTTCTCAATAAATCCAAGTAAAACATCGGAGTATTCACTTAAAATGCTGAAAGTAAAAAGAAGTCCGCCTTCGATGGGTGTTGAATATATTTCCGCGCCGGTTTGTTGTAATGAATCAATTCCTGCATGATGATATTTTATAAAACCGTACTGAATTGCTTTCGAGATTCGACTGTTACTTGTTGACGAATATTTTAGGAGAATATAAATGTTAATCAACGGACTTGAATTATCATCTACATGAAATAGTTTTATTCCGTTATCCAGTAACTCGGTTTTAATTTCAGGAAGGCCAAAAGTTATTTCTTCCACAACCAGAGAATTGTAACCGCCGATTTGCGCAATTAATTGATTCGCAAGTACTGCGCAAAATAACAAAGCAGATTTACCGCTTCTAAACACCTAAACACTCCTAATACAATTCTAAAATATTTCTGTTGTCTTTAACAAAGTATTTTTTTGACATTTCAAATATTGCCGCCGGAGTAGCTTTTTCAATTAACTCAGGATATTCGAAAAAATATTTCCAGTCGTTGAATATTATACTGAACTTACCCAGAGCATAAGCAATTTCTTCATTCGTGTAAAATTTTCTGTAATAACCGGTTTTCATTTTTGCTATAATATTTTTCAGCTCATCACCTTCAGCATTCAAGTTTTCTATTTCTGAGCAAATCCAGTGTTCCAAAGTGTCTATGTATTTTTTATCTTGAGGAATTATGATGAATGAAAATATTTTCGAAACAGCCAGATCTGAAATATTGATTACAGCTTTTTTTACATTTTCGTTTCGATCCAATCTGTTTTTTAACATTGCCCCTACAACATCAATTACCGGTTGCAAGCCTTTATCAACCGGTATTCTGAATCCTATTTCCAAAGCTGATTCCGCACCCTCGCTTCTGATTTCATTTTTTATCTCACCGGGGAAAGGACAAATTTTATTCACTTCATAAACATCAGAAGTATCATCATTCTGAATATCTTTGAAATATTTTCCAATCAGTTCCTGTGTTTTTTCATATTCAACATCGCCGACAATACAGAGAACAGCGTTTTGCGGATTATA
>CAZEXO010000167.1:3926-8480 GCA_964516545.1 uncultured Melioribacteraceae bacterium | reverse complement strand
CGCTCTGTAATAGTATTTCGCGCTTTCATTTAGTGATTCATTAAACACAGTTACATCTTCACCTACCTGACCGGCAACTACATACGTACCGTTATCTCCTTTTTTTCTTTCAATAACAGTTCCGTCTTCCAGATCGCTGTTATCAGTCCATGAAACTCTCACATTACCGCCAGAAATATTTATTGCAACTAAATCTTTTGGCGGAACATCATCGGTATAATAAGTCGTAATTATTACAGTATTTGACCAGGGTCCGATTGTTGTATTCGTGTAATAAGTAATTCTGTATTGATATGTTGTGTTTGCTGAAACATTATAATCAAAATATTCAGTTGTGTTTCTTAGCGGTAACGGCTGAACGCGTTCCCAGTTTCCACTAATAGGATTTATTCTTTCAAGAATAAAACCCAGCTCATTCGGGAAAAAATCTATCCATTTCAAATGTACAGCGCTTGATCCAATTGCATAAGCCTTGAGATCCCAAAGATTAGTTGATGAACCGCTTGTACTAACTTCATTGCTGAAAGCAGAACTTCCGGTTCCGTTAACAGCTCTCACTTTGTAGAAATATTCTATTGTTGGAGAAAGTCCGACATCATCAGTGCTGATTGAATTTGCAGGAAGTATTTTATAGGGATTTGTTCCGTAATATCCGCTGCTGCTAACTTTTCTCCACAGCTCAAAACTTGTTTCATTATCCGAACTGTCATCCCATAATAGATTAACCGAATGGTCGTTTAATCTTGTTAACACAAGATTTGCAGGTCTGTCCGGGATATTATCAATTACAAAAATATTTTCAAAGTTATTCGATTGCGTGCTTTGTCCCGATTGATTATAAACTTTCACGGAGTAATTAATCTTTTGACCTAATAATGTTTCAGGGACTATGAGGTACAAGACAGGATTTGTTCCATCTGTGTTTTGCCCGATCGTATTAACCAGTCCGCCGTTCAGATAAACTTCATAACTGGAAAGTCCGGTTCCGTTTGCATGATCCGAAGCTTCATAATTTATTAAATTCTGACCGATTTTCACCGTATCGTTTGAGGCAGGGCTATATATGGTAATCGAGGGAGTTCCCGCTTTATTATCTATTATTGAGTCGACACATCCAAGACAGATAATCGATAGCAATGAAATACAAATCGTCGATAAAATAAATCTGGTTTTTCTCATGTTAGTATTCAATAAAAATTGAGAATAATGTTTTTTAATCTAACTATCTACATTTTCAAAATCGACTAAATAAGATCTGGTTTCGCCCGGCTCAAGAACTTTTATGTACAGGTTCAGAACATTCTCCTCGCTGTTGAATTTAATCTCAGGAATGGTTGTGTTAATAATATCAGAAGTCAATTCAATATTTTTCACACGTTTATTCAGATTTACCTGAACAACAAAATCCTCGGATGGAACCGAACGCGGATTACTCACCTCAAGCGCAATTCTTCTTTTACTTCTTGTTTCGAATCTGATTTCCACTCCGACTTTTTTCAACCACCAGTCTTTTAACTCGTCAATAGATGTAACCCAAAAATTATTCTTCTTTAGTTCATTAAGTATACCGGATACGACATTAATATATGCCGGTCTCAATTGATAGTCAGTGTGTAATTTCAACACATAAAGTCCGCCCTCGAAACCAAGCCTGTAGATGTCTTCAAAATATGTAAATTCCTGAAAGTTTTTTTCCGTCAGTCCGTAGTCTCTGATAACCTGAATATCATCCCTGGCGGTTTTAGTAATCAGAAGAATGGTTTTATTGTTACGAATAATTACGTTCGGCACGGATCTGTCAGTCAGAGAATCAGTAAGTATATATTCAATACCTAATTCAGAAGCTGCCTGCAGAGTATTTTCATCATAGAAGCCGTATAAAGGCATAATTGTTTTTACTTTCTTCCCTGAAGCTCTTTGCAAAGTATCGATTCCCCATTTGATTGCTTCAATTTGATCAGCTTTGCTAAAAAGATTATTAATTGAATCATCGGCAGATATTTTATAACCAATATCAATGATAGCGCCGAAATGAGAATTTTGACCAAGAGAACCGAGTAATTGATTGTTATTGCCCGGTGAATATGGATCAACCAAAAATGTTGGTGAAACTGATCCACCGCTGTAATTAAGATAACCAGGAAGGTTTTTTATGTTGTAAATATTCGTTGTGATCGTTGGAATAATCAACGCGGCGCCTTTACTGTCACCCGGCCAGTCTTTAACAAATGCCGTAGGTTTATAACGAAGCCAGCTGATTGAATTTCTAAATAAAATATCAAAATTAACGTAATCTTCCTGCTGACCGATAACAGAGTTAATCTCGAAACCGTACCATACAAACCTGCCAAGTCCGTAATACCCGTAAGCGATTCCCGCGCTTTTTTTAATTTGCTCTTTAACAAGTCCGTCTTCTTCGCGGAAATTATACCAGAAACTGACCTGGGTAGTGCGTGGTTCGAGAATTTCAGCGTAAATCGGTCTGTCCCATGTTGCAATTTTTAAGGCATATCCGGTTGGAATTCCGGATGTTAGGGGTAAATTTCCGCGTAATGTATGTACTTTATAAACTTCCTGCGGTTCAATTTCTTTTGTAAACTGAAGACCATAGACTTCAGTGAAAAAATTCCATCCTCTCCATTTACCTTCATCGGAATATGAAGCAGTTCCGCCGGTGGCAAAAACACTTCCTCCCCTTTCAAGAAATCTTTTTATCTGAATGATTTCCTTATCGCTTAGTGATTTTGAGCCTGGTAAAATCAATAATTTGTATTTGAAATGATCGCCGCGTTCGATCGCCTGATCATCAATAATGCTGTAACTCATTTTTGTAGAAGAAACAAAATTTTCCCAAGTATCGATGTTATCGCTCAGCCATGTTGAGCCTTCGGGCATCCAGTTTTCGGTATACTTTGAATAGAGAATTGCGGCATTGTTTTCAATATCCCATGATAATGAGGAAAGGTTTTTGTTGCTGGGAATGATTTCTTTTATCTCATATTTTCCATATACATTTTTCACAACCATAAGGAATACAAGTATTCCCATGAGCAATAACACAAAACCGCTCAGGAAAATAATAAGATAATTAACTCTCAATCCTCTGTAATCTTTTACCGCCAACGGAGACCGTCCTCATCCTTTTTCTTTTTGATATCTTTATCTTTTTCCGGATCAGAATATCCTTCCTGGGTGTAACGCATAAATTTTCTTCGTGGCTGATATTTATCTTCTTCAGAACCTCCTGTTTTTGTATAACGCGATTCCGAATATGGAGTACTTTTTTGCGGCTGATCACCGACAAAAGTCGGTTTTAATTCCGGTCCGGTCTCGCGTTTTTCGGCTGTTCCGGTCATTCTGCGTAATTCACCTGTTACATCTCTGGTGGCAAATTGTTCGCCGGTATATGTTCTTCTTACTCCTGGCTGCGAGATTTTTTGATCAGCAAGTAGAGACATCGGAGCTACTAATTCAGCGGGTAATGCTGCCGGCTGAGGAGCCTGAGCCACCTTGCCTTTCTTTTCTCTGATCTTATATAATATGTATGCACCAACTGCAAGCATGAACGTTGATATGGTTGCGACAAGGATAATCAATGATAATATCGGTATTAGTTCCATTTTATTTCCTCAATACTTTTTTTCATGTTATAACAGTAACTAATTTATTTCTACTTTCCCGTTCCCTGCAAACCTGTTCGTTCAAGTTTTCCCCATGTCATCTGTATTCCCAAAAATTCTTCAACTGTTGCCATTGCTTTCGTAATATCTATAATCAGAATAAATACCAGTCGATAAATAATTGCGTAACCGACAAGCCTGAATTCTTCGCGTTCAGCGGCGACGCAATAAATTGCCGCCATTAAATCGAGAATCATAATTCCAAGCCACCAGAAAAAGATTAAGCTTGACATTCCGTAAATCAAAGCCACCACAATAAAAAACAAATTCGCAAAAATATTCATCGCCGGCCAAATAAGAGCTTCATAAAACATCGACCATAAAATAAGCGTGTTGTTAAAGTTCAGAGTCGGATTATAAATAAACTTTCTGTGTTTCCTTATTGCCTGAAGAATACCACGTGTCCATCTGTAACGTTGTTTCAGCAGCTGAAATAATGTTGTGGGAGCTTCGGTTAGCGAAATTGCATTTGGTTCATAATTTATTTTCCAACCCTTTGCCAGGATTTTTAATGTTACATCAGCGTCTTCGGCGAATGTATCGCTTGAATAAAATCCCGCATCGCGAAGACAGCTTTTCCTAAAGAATCCCATCGGACCGGGAATAATGTTTACCATTCGTAAAAATCCCTGGGCGCTACGTGCAAGATTTAGCCCTTCAAGATATTCAAGCGCCTGCAGGTCGGTGATCACTTTTCTTCTGTTTTGAACACGAACGTTTCCGGCAACCGCTCCAACATAAGGATCGATAAAATGTCTGATGCCCATCTTCAATGAATTTGAACTGAGTTGTGAATCCCCATCCATACATACGACAAATTCCGCTTCCGAATATTGAATACCGGCATTGAGAGCTTTTGCCTTGCCTCCGTTCG
>CAZEXO010000167.1:0-3916 GCA_964516545.1 uncultured Melioribacteraceae bacterium | reverse complement strand
GTTTATTAATCATCGAGACTTTCACCATTGAACTTCGTCCTTTTTTATATCCGACGAGAGTCTCGCCTACAGCCGCGGTATCATCGGTTGATCCATCGTTCACTATCAGAATTTCAAAATTGGGGTAATCAATCTCGAGCAATGAGTTAACAGAATCAGCGATCACTTTTGCTTCATTATACACAGGCACTATGATTGATACAAAGGGATAATAACCCTCTTTTTCCTCAACTGTATATTTTGTGATATACAAATATGCCATCACAAGAGTTGAAAAATACCTGAATAATAAGATGAATAGAAATATAACAAGAGCGACGATAGAGGAATAAACGAATAAACCGCTCCAGGATAAAACAGTGAGAGGCAGAGTAATGATGATTGTTATGAAAAGAATGAGCGAAGTTAGTCCGGAGCCGATAATCATTCTTAGTTTTTCAGCTTTTTCATTTCTCTTTGGCGGCTGAATTTCCCTGTTGTCCAAAGCGATTTGAAGTTTTTGTATTTTTTGTTCTTTCGCCATTCGTTTAAATCCAGATTACAATATACCTACACAAAAAAAATGCCACTAAAATTCAAATTAAAAACCTGCATATTATCGTATTTTTCACACATTTGGAATTATTCCCAAATGAAAATATCAAAATCGTCTCACTGTGAGACGATTATTTTTTCTCTAAAATCTTAAATTAGAATACTTTGCAACCATCATCTGAAGTATTTTGACAAAAAAGAATCTGAGTTTTTCTAATTTATTTATCTGCGCCCATAATTGCCTTAAAAAACATTTCTGCTACCAGTTCACCGCCTTTATGAGTGAAATGTTTGTAATCTTTAAGAGCAAGAGGCGGTGCAGAATCCACCCATTTTTCCATTGAGTTCTCCCCTCCCATTGCTTCAAATAAATTCCAGAAGGCAACTCCGCCTTCATTCGCAATTTCCATCTGTGCTTCAATTATGGGCCGGGTTTCTTTTAATGTTATAACCTGATTCCCTTTTTTCATAATTCTGTCGGAAATTCCAACCATAACTATTCCGGCTTCGGGGAATATTTTTTTATACTTGCCTATCACTTTCAGCATTTTGTCTTTGTAGATTTTCAAAGTACCCGCTTTAATAGTTGGTAAATTCATTCCGTAATGGAGAATTATCAGATTATAATCAAGATGTTTTTTGGATTCTTCAAGCATCTTGTCTGTAATATCCAGCAAATTCGCTCCGGTATTACCAGTTATCGGGAAGTTATCAAGATAAACACCATTTCCATTTTCAAAACTGACACCATACACCAACATATTCTTACATGAAATGAATTTCAACTCAACACTTTCTACATTCTGAGTAAATAGTTCAATTGCCTGCACGGTATTCCCGGTTGAAAGATTTAATACTTTTTTATTTTTTCCATCAAGTGATACTTCAACTTTTGAATTTGCGTTAGCGTTGCTGTAAAACAAAACAGCCCGGCGAAAATCTTTGAAATTACTTATGAAATTTGTCGTCTGAAATTTCACCCAGCTTCCTTCGGAAGGTGTGGTTACGTAACCGCTGACGCCAAAAGGTAATTTATTTGGATTACGAAGAAACAGAGAGGTTGTTTCCCAATCATCAGAATATTTTTGAATAATTGATTCTCTCATGGTAATATCGCTTGCGCCAACAGCAACGAGTCCAATGCCTTCGCCGCCGAATTTTTCCTGAAATATTTTCCTTAAATGTTCGCTTATAACATCACCTAAAAGACTTGAATCGCCGTAATGCGCGATTCTCGCAACCCGGTTTTTCGAATTTTTTAAGTTTCTAAAAAAGTTTTTCAATTGTTCTGTATTTCCGGTTAGCGGTACATCTTTGGTATCAATCTTTGGCGGCGTAAGGAAGTCTATTTCCGTAAACCTGAAAGCTGTTAACAAAATAAAAAGAGTTAATGCTGCAAACCATGGAACAACATTTTGAGTTTTCCTGTGATTATAATTCATTATACCTCATTTCTTTCAAGTGATTATTAAAGTATCTTCTATCGTTTTGAAAATTTCCGGGAGTCTTAGAATATATTCCAGTAGACAGAAAGAGAACCTGAAAACGAATTGTAGCTGGAATCGTATCTGTAAGAACTTCCGAATGAAAGACGTCCGTTAATTGTAAAATACTGAAATGGAATATATTGAATTTGACCGTACAATTCATTTAATATGTAGTCGAATTTAGGATAGTAGCCTAATTTTCCACCCAAATTTATTTTTAACTTCTCTTTCTTCTCTAACTCCCAGTCTCCCCAGATACTATGAGAATCAACATCCTGCGGAGAGTAATATCTGCGCGATGAAAAAGCATAGTCGATGAAATAATATTCATATCCGATATATCCGTCATCCAAAAACCTTTTTCCAAATCTGAACATGAAATCATTTCCGAGATTATCATCAGTGATTGAATAATAATTATATCTTCCTATAATTTTGAAGGAATTTTTATGAATATATTCAGCGCCGATTCTATAAGCATCAAGGTTGAGACTGTTATTAATCAGATTAGGCGAATAAAGTACAAGGCGGGTATCAGTGTGTTCATATCCGATTGAAATATTCCATTTTTCAGGTATAACATAATAACCTGTCAGGTAATAAATATCTTTATTATTCTCACCGGAGGTTTTAAATATACCGTAGCCTGCTTCCATTGATACGATTTCTGAAAATCTTATTCCCAAGCTGCCAACCATTTTAGTGAGATTTTCAGTTTGCGAACCATTATTTAAACCGGTACGGAGGAATGAACCGCCAAGTGTTAGGAATGTAGCAAATCCAAAATCAATTCTGCTTCCGTAGGTGTGAAGACTAAGATTTTGATTATCGGAAAAATAAAGTAATTGAGGCGATAAGCCCACATAGTTGGGTTTCAGAAATTCTATGCCTGCTTCCAGTCCCATAGGAGGAAGCCAATTAATTCTTTGATTAACCATTTCGATTTTTTCTTCCTCTTCAGTAACATCAAGCAACTCATGAAATACATCCGATGCCTCACTGTACTGTCCGTTATTAAAATAAGAGTCACCCAGATAAAGGTTAACAAAAAAATCATCAGGCTGTTCATTAGCGAGTCTTTGAAATTCCTCAAGCGATTTTGTAGTATCTCCATTCCACATGTAAGCGCGTGCTCTCTGAAAATCTAGATCAAACTCATATTCATCCTGAAGCAATTGGTTAAACACCATAATTGCCTCATCATATTCTTCAGCGCACATGCTGATAGATGCGTATTGTTTTAATTCGTCTCTGTTAGGTCCGGTAATTTTATCGAAATACTCTTTATACTTTTCCAGAGCCAAATCACATTCATTATTTGCCGCAAGTTCGGATGCTTCGGCTTTTAATTCAAAAAGCTTTAATTCTTCGTAAGCCGAGAGATGAAGAAGATAATTACTTTCGGCTTCTTCAACGTCAGGATTATTTGGCGCTATTTCTTTTGCCAGATCAACATATTTTTTTGCTTCATCAAATTCTTTTTGCCAGGCATTTATGGTAGCCAACGCGAGTACAGCATTTAATTCGCGGGGACGTTCCTGCAGAACTCGCAGAAGCATGTTTTCGCCGTCATCAAGATTCAGAACAGTCCATGCCGAGATTTGTCCTCTCAACAATAAATAATCGATGTTATCGGGTTCAGCTGCCAGGAGAATATTCATCTGGTCGATGCCTTTTTCCCACTCGTAATTCCAGGCTGAATACTGCGCCAGTTTGAATCGTATATCATGATCCTGATTCTCAGATTTTCCTTCCAGATATTCATCCAGTATTTCGATAGCGTCTTCAAAAGCATATAATCTTCCATAAGCATCCGCAAGCGTGTTCACAATTTCTTTGTTCTCGGGTGAATCTTTTACCTTTGCGCTATACATTTGAATTGATGATTCATAAAG
>CAZEXO010000166.1:0-8621 GCA_964516545.1 uncultured Melioribacteraceae bacterium | reverse complement strand
GGAAGAAAGAGGAATATTTAATATAATTCTCAATAACTCTTTCCAGATTTTTAAGGTAAAACACACGGCTGATTTTTACGATGACGACTCAATTGTTTTCGACGAAATAATTGCATATAAATTCAGATATATTTTACGGGGTATCGAAATCATGGAAAGATACCCGGATTATAAAAATGATTTATTCTATGTTTTAGTAAGAATTAAAAAAGCAAATGTTAAGGCTGGTTTTTAGTCTTTTTGCATAAAGAAAAACAAATTTTCCCGAGCGCGTTCAACAAGAGGTGTTATGATGAATCTAAGAATTTTTTCATCTGTTTTGGTTGGATTTATACTTACTTCGATAAATAATATTTATGCTCAGGACGATTTCGAAAAATGGCTGAAGAAAGATTCGGAAGAGTTTAATAAATACCTGAGCGAAGAGGATAAAGAATTCCTGAACTTTCTGAAAAATAACTGGAGTGAGTTTAAACTCAATGATGCAAAAAAAACTGATGAGAAACCGAAACTTAAAAAACCGCCGGTATTTGTTTCTGAAACCGAAGATGTAAATCCTCAGACACCGGTGAAAAAACCGAAAGCTGAGAACACAAAACCTCTGCCGGAAGCTGAACAAAAATCACCTGAGAATTTGCCGAAGCCTGATAAGTTACCTGCTGAACCTGAAATAGAAAAAAAGGATATTCCTTCTCCGCCTGAACCTGTAAAAACTATTCCAAAACCACATGCCGGTATTGAAGAAGAGAAAGAAAGATTTATCCCGGAGAAACCAAAACTTAATCCTGCCGATTATTGCCGGATAACTTTTTATAATGAGGATGTTATACTCCCGAAATTAAAAAAACTTTCTCCTTTTAATTCAAACGGGATAACTAATGAATTAATCCAGGACTATTGGGTGAAACTCAGTAACTCCGGATATGTCGATGTACTGAAACGTGCGGGGGAAATTAAACAGGAGTTACAATTAAATGACTGGGGTTACTATCTCTTGTTGCATGATATAACTGTCGAAACTTTTAAAAATGATAAAAACTCGCAGAGTCTTCTGCTTTGGTTTTTGTTGAATAAGTCGGGGTATAAAGCCAGAATAGTAAGAACTGAAAAAGAAATTTACCTGGCAATTCCGTCTCGAAGCGTATTTTTTGGTACTCCCTATGTTAACGGCGCAGAGGAAAATGAGAAATCATATCTGGTAACTGTTGATAAAAAAGATGGAATTCCCAATCAATTCTATTCATACAAAAAAGATCATCCTGAAGCCAGGAATTACATTGATCTTACTATTGATCGAAGTCCGTTATTTATTTCTTCACCGGAAAGTAAAGAACTGAAGTTTGATTATCAGGGAACTCAATTTTCAGCAAGCGTTAATTATGATTTAGGCGCGGTGAAATTTTTCGAGCATTATCCGCTGACCGAACTAAACACTTATTTTAATGCGGCGCTTTCAGAGAAAATTCAAAGAAGTCTGCTTAAATCTCTCAGCTCGATAATTAAGGATAAACCTGAACCGGTTGCTGCTAACATGATTTTACGGTTTGTCCAAACAGCGTTTGAGTATGAAACCGATCAGCAAAATTTCGGCAGAGAAAAACCGATGTTTAAGGAAGAAATAGTTCATTATAAACATTCGGATTGCGAGGACAGGTCAATACTTTTTTCGTACCTGATCAAAGAGTTGCTTGGTCTTAAAGTTATTGGTGTAGATTATCCCGGGCATGTTTGCACTGCTGTGAAATTCAACAGTCCGATGGAGGGCGATTATATTCTGTATGAAAATGAAAGATATACTATTTGCGATCCGACATATATCGGAGCTTATATAGGAATGTGTATGCCGGAATACAAAAACCAGAAATATGAGAACATTATTAAAATAAAATAATAAGAGGCAAATGATGAATTCGAAATTAATCTCTTTTTTCATCTTCTTTTTGATTCTGATAACAACTTCTTTTTCGCAGGTTAAGGAATTGAGAAACAAACTCGAAGACCAGTTGAATGAAATGGAAAATGAAAAATTGACTTTGAGATTTTACAATGCTCTAGACGGCGAGCCGATCGAAGGCGCAAAAGTTACAATTAATGATATCGGTGAGTTCGAAACCGATTTTGATGGTAAAATTTTGTTCGACATTCCCGAAGACGGAATGTATGTAGCGAAATTCGTAAAGCCCGGATTCATTACTTCCAACATTAAATTTGAGGTGGAAGCTACAACATTAATTTTTAACAGACATTCAATTTCACCCATATTACCAATCGGCTCAATCAGAATTGTACTTGACTGGGGAGCCGATCCGAGAGACCTCGACGCTCATTTTGTGAAAGAGGGCGAATATCATATTTCATATCGGAACATGGGAGTTTCGAATGACGGCGTTGCAAAACTCGACAGAGATGATGTGACGAGTTTCGGACCTGAAACCATTACTGCAAACAGTATCGACGACAACGGTGAATATCTTTATTACATTCATGATTATACAAACAGAAATGATTCTGAGTCATCAGAACTTTCAAGTTCCGCGGCTTCAGTTAAAATTTTCGGCGGGGATAACGAATTATTGAAAATTTACACTGTTCCTCAGGACTTACAGGGAACCGAATGGAATGTTTTTAAAATCGTAAATGGTCAGATTGAAATGTGTCATTAATAATTATCAACAATGCCGAATTAATAAATGAAAAAAAATATTTTATTTCTGGTACTTGTAATCTTTTGTGAAGTTTTACCCCAGGAATCCGTATGGGTAAAAGCAATTGGAGAGTGTTACGCAGTTAATATTACCAATGAGGAAGCAAGACAAATAGCCTTGGAAAACGCTGAACGTGATGCTATAAGAAAGGTTGTGGGAATTAAAATCACAAGTGAACATTTCGATAGAGTTTCTGAAAACAGAGAAGGCATTTGTGAATTATATTCAAGAATAAGTCGCTCAACTTTATCAGGAAGAATTGTTGCCGTAAGAATTCTTAATTCCAATTGGCAGGATGTTGGCGGGATACCAAAATTTACTGTAGGAATTGAAGCTGAAGTTGTGAAAGAAGAAGGCACACCCGATCACGATTTTGTGGTAAGAATCAGGACTGATAAAGAAATATATTACGATGACGGTTCGAAGGGTAGAGACGAACTTAAGTTTAAGATTGATGCGAGCAAAGATTCTTACATTTATGTGTTTAATATTATGTCAAATGATTCAGTGCAATTAATCCTACCAAACCCTTACATTCGCGATAATGAGTATAAGCTGAGCAGAGAAGTCCAGTTCTTTGAAGAATTATTCGAACGAATTGCGCTAAAAGTCAAAGTACCTGAAAATCGTGCAAGTTCTATCGAGGCGCTTTATGTAGTTGCACTTAAAAACAAATCCGATATTTTAAACAATCCGGAATGGAAAGATAAAATCGCAACCGGTAATTCCACAGTAGGAGCGCTTTATGACATTCAGGACTGGCTGATAAAAATTCCGGTGGATGAGCGAACTGAGAGTTTTGTTAGTTATGAAATTAGGAAAAAACAAAAATAAATTAATAAGGGAGTGATTATTCGTGAGGATACTTTTACCAACTTTAATTCTTTTTCTTTCGGTGCAGTTAAACGCGCAGGATTATTTATATGGAGTAGTGAGAAATGTTGACAGCGCGTTACTCAGCGGGAATAAAATACAGATTACTTATGATCTTGATCCTGATGAAATTGAAGGTCAGTATAACATCACAGTTGCTGTAATAATGGACTCGGGAGTTGAACTTCGGCTGGAATCTCTAAGCGGCGATGCTGGCGGAGGCATTTCGGGAAGGGGAAGAAAAACTATTATCTGGGATGTTTTTGATCAACTGGATAATTTTCAGGGACGCCGGCTGAAATTTAAAGTCTATGCCGCTAAAGAAACCTCAATCGGAGCTGCATTAGGCGGAGCTGTTGTCTCAACAGGAAAAGGAATCTGGTATTTATTTGCCGGTTCCGAAGAAACACAAGACGCTGTGAATGGTGTGATTTTATTCGGCGGTTACCCATCTCACAATTTTTCGAACAAGCGCTTCAAGCTGAACAAAGATGACGGAGTTATGAAAATGAAACAGGCGTGGTGCGCCGGTTTCAGATATCAGGTGCTGCCTCTTATTTTTACTGTTGATTATTCTCAGTCGAAATTTGATCTCAATCTTGATCTCCCCTATGATGATGAAATTTTTGCCCGCTATGAAAATATCAGCGGTGAAGTCAATCTCACTTTTCTTCCTCTCCTGAAACAGATAATTCCTTCTGCCGGAGTTGGTTATCAATACGGCTTCATTCACAAGGGCGATTACAAATCAATGGTGGAAACTCCCGGTATGTATATTGACGGCATGCTGGAAATAAATCTTGGCGTATTATCTCTGGCGGCGACTTATCGCAAATCGATAACATATAAGGATGACAGAGGCTGGGATCAAATTTTATTAACCGCGGGTTTGAATTTCGGCGGAGGCAGTTCATCCGAAACAACAAATGAATAAGTGCAGGAGTATGGAAATGTTTAGTCGATCATATAAATTATTTTTTTTTATCGCTGTTCTGATACCTCTTTTTTTTAGTTGTAGCGAAGATGAAGATATTTTGCTTGGCAGTCTTTTTTTCGGCGAAGAGGGTAAAGGAATTGTTCTTCAGTCATTTGAAATTCCCTGGGATTATGCAATCTACGGATCAAATTCAAATTCGGAAAATGAAATGATTAATCGGGGAGAAAGAATTTATATAAAAATGATTCTTAAAAATACTTCCGAAAAAAGACTTGAAAATGTTTCAGTCAGACTAAGAACCGAAAATGTTTACATCAGTAATATTGAGCCGGATTCTTTCGTGAGTTTCGGCAGCATCGGGAGCGGGGCAACATCAACAAGCACGGAAAACTGGCTGACTTCCGGCGGTGCATTTTATTCTTATTACTCATATTCTTTTGATGTGAGTAATTCATTGCCTTATGGCGAAGATGTCGTATTTATGCTTGATATTTATACAGGTAATGATTTGCACAATATCGTGCAATTTACACCTGAAGTTTATTAATAAAATCTCATTTGTTAGCAGGAGATAAAAATGAAATACAATTTTACATTAGTCTTGTTTTTTTCCTTGTTGCTTACTATCGGAGCGCAGGAACATTCAAGTATGAGCGGTTCGAAACAGTATATAATGCGAAAGAATAATCCGGATGTTACGATGGATATTAAATTCAGAAATCTGTCTGAACCGGGATCATATTTCAAAGCAAATCATAGAGGTGAATTCAGAATAGAGGTGACAAACGTTAATAAATTAGATTTGTACGATCTTACAATTTTGGCGAAATCAGGCGCTATGGGTGATATTAATTTCGATTCGGATTATAAAAATATTGGAACTCTGTCTCCGGGTACTACTGAAATAGTTGAATTCACTATTCAGGCGGGAAGTTTTGTTCCATCGGGAAGCGTTCAATTCAGTTTCAGAGTTCAGGAAACCCCGACAGATTTTGTAAAGAATGAAACTTACATTGTACAGACAGGTGAACATTTACTCGCAAATATCCTTCTGGAAAAAATTGAACTTAATGACGCAAACCTTGATGGTCATCTTGAAGATTTTGAAGATATGAAAATAAGTTTTGATTTAAGAAACAACGGGGAGGGAGCCGGCTACAATGTTAAAGCGCGCTTTGTGCTTGAAAAAGATGGACAACCTCTGCAGGGATATATTCATGAACTTAACGTAGGTACGATTAATTCAAAAGATGTTCAGAATCGAGAAATAAAACTTCCTACTCCGAACACAAAAAATGTAAATCTTAGATTAACGGTGAGCGAAAATAATACAAATGTTTTGAACAAATCATATTCACTCGATGAACACTTTAAAGATGAGCTGGAGGAAAATATTCCTTACACAGGAAAAGTGAACCGCGATGCTATTGCCGTTGTGATAGGAAACAGTAATTACGAAGACGGGGACGTTCCCGACGTCAACTATGCAGTTAGGGATGCCAGGATGATGAAAGAGTATCTTATAAATGTTATGGGTTATTCAAAAGAAAATGTTTTTTTTGTCGCGAATGCGAAACTGACAAATTTTAATGAGTATTTCGGTAAAGACAAATACACTCCTGGTAAACTTGCACAGGTTGTTATCCCTGATCAGTCCGATATTTTTATTTATTACAGCGGACACGGAGCGCCCGACGTCAACAGCAAAACCGGTTATCTTGTAGCCGTTGATTCGAAACCCGAACAAATTGCTTCAACGGGATATTCTCTTGAAACATTATATGATAATTTGTCGCGAATTAATTATCGGTCAATCGTAGTGGTTATTGACGCCTGCTTCAGCGGATTCTCAGACGGTGGTTCGCTAATCGAGGGAGCTTCATCATTAATGTTCGAAGTGAAAGATCCTACTCTGAAATTAAAAAATGCAGCTGTCTTTACCTCATCTTCAGGCGATGAAATTTCCTCATGGTATCAAGATAAAAAACATTCTCTCTTTACTTATTATTTTCTTAAAGGAATTCAGGAAGGTGAACGTATTTTTAATTCCGATGAACTGAAAGTTGCAGATCTGAAAAATTATCTGAGAGATAATGTGAGCACGCAGGCAAGACGATTAAAAAACAGAATCCAAACACCTCAGGTAAGCGGCGATACTGACATGATTCTCGTGAAATATTAAGTCCCGGAAATAAAAAAAAACTCCTTCATCAGAAGGAGTTTTTTCTCTTGTTGAATATTATCTTTTCCAGTTATCTGTTCTGAAACTTGATGCCGGTAAACCTTCTTTATTGAAAAGTGTGGCTCCCGAAGTATTACTCCATGAATATCTAACTGCAGCAGGGTTTGGAACGTTTTCGCTCCAGACAATTATTTTTTCACCATCAATTTTTACCTCAGCTTTATGAAAAACCTTATCTTCACCGGCAATAAGAAATTCCGTTTCATCTCCGTTAATTTTTAATTCAAGTCCGCTGCCAACGTAGTCAAATGACAAGACAATTTTGTTATCTGCTATTTCAGATGATTTGAATAAAGGACCTGAGTAAACTATCTTTTTACCGAATTGTTTTGCCAATGCCCAAAGAGCAAGACGTTCGCCAACATTTTTTTTGTCCGGTGGATGAATAGTGCTGTTTTTACTAATGTCAAGCGTAACGGCCATTCCAGTGTTTTTTAATTGAAGCGATTTTCTTTGTGAATCGCGTAAAAATTCCGAGGGAGTATCCGGTCCATAATTATAAGGTGCGATCTGGACAAAATAAAACGGAAAATCATATCCCCATTTTTCTCGCCAGTTATTTATCATAAGCGGGAATAAAATTTCATATTGTTCAGGTTTTCCTGCATTCGATTCACCCTGATACCAAATGGCGCCGTTTATTGAATAAGGTAAGAGAGGAGCTATCATACCGTTATAGAGCGCTGTGGGAGTGTTGGAACCGATTTCAACAGGAACGATCGGACGATTCCTGTAAATCTCATTTTTTGCCCCGAACAAGAAGTAAACATTACTTCTGAATTCAGCTACGGGCAGATATTTCCATTCACCGGCGAGTGAAATTTTCTCACCTGTTTCCTTAAGCGATAAAAACATTTTTCCAGGAGCGCCGTAAATTCCGCCGCCTCCGCGAGTATCATTAACTCTTACCGAAATCATCATTTCTTTACTGTCATTTATACTTTTTCCAATTTCATAAACTCTGATCGTCTGATAATTCCCGTCAATTTCTATCGAACCGACAAGTTCGCCGTTCACGTATGTTCTGTCGAAATCATCAATTGGTCCGAGTGAAATTTGTAATTCTTTTCCTATCCAGTTTTCCGGTAATTCAACTTTTTTTCTGAACCAGATTACTCCGTCGAATTCTTTGACTTCAGTCATTTCCCACAAGGTTGGGAGTTTCATATTCAACCATTCTGAGTCATTAAAATCTTTCTTCTTACATTCATCATCATAAAAATCCAGATTAGCCATGGGATTCTCGCTCTTAATTTCCGTGATATCCAATTGAGGAAAATCGGTTAACCACTTGTTCAGTTTTGCAAGCGCGGGAACACTTTCGTCCATCGCGTTGATAATACTTACAAATTCTTCCATGGTCTCAATATGTTCTCTGTCTGTCCATGCTTCAGCCGGAGTTCCTCCCCAGCTTGAATGAATTAATCCGATGGGAATGTTTAATTCCCGGTATAATTTTTTCCCGAAGAAAAATGCAGTTGCGCTGAAACTTGCCGCGGTTGTTGGCGAACATTCGCTCCATTGCCCGATGCAGTCTTTAACAGGAGCTATGGCTGCATTTCTGGTTACAGTAAATAATCTTATCTGAGGATAATCTGCATTTTTAATTTCCTCTTCCGAACCCATAATAAGATCATTAGGAGGCCAACCCATTAATGGCATTTCCATATTTGACTGACCTGAACATAACCAGACCTCGCCGATGAGAATATTTTTTAATTCAATAACAGAATTGCCGTCGGAAATTTTTATTGCATAAGGTCCGCCTGCTTCAGGTGTTTTTATTTCGGCTTTCCATTCACCTTTTTCAGAACACATCGCTGAAACACTTTCATTCCAATCGGAAGTTATTTTAATTGTTGAT
>CAZEXO010000165.1:0-8625 GCA_964516545.1 uncultured Melioribacteraceae bacterium | reverse complement strand
TGCCAGATGTATTGATCTTGAAAAGACTGTATTGGAAATTTTTTATCGTCGAATGAAGGCAAAAGGTCATATTGTATCACCGGTTCGCTTATTTTTAATTCCTTGAGATATAACAGCTCCTTCAGCCTCATATGAATTTTTTTACATTTCTTTTTAAAGCGCTCTATTCCTAAATCTGTTAAGAACTTTTCTTTAACATACAGGCTGATATTTTTATTGCAGACGGTACATCTTAGATGCTTCGTCTTATCATCGGTATCAACTACAACATTTTTGAGAAGAGAATCATCTATGAATCTGTTCAGACAGATTGATGGTACTTTTCTTCCTTCTTTTGTGTAAACATAAGGTTGGTTAAATTTATTTGTAAGGCTTGCATGGAGAATCACTTTGTTATATTTTCGATCGATATTATGACCATGATGCATCCAGTCGCGATAATCATTATCGATTTCAATATCACCAACAAATGTCAAATTACCAATTCTGACTCTGGCGTTTTTAAAATCAGGTCCATCGATATCCTGTTCCAGATTCCCGGTATCAAGAATAACAACCTGATCGCCATTCACTGTTTTTAGTTCATTAGAGTACTGCCGGTTTTTCCAAATATCATAAAGTTGAAATTCAAAAACCTTTTGACTCTGCCCCATAACGACCCCTGATTGCCCCCTAAATTCGACTAAATACCTCCCCCAAAGAGGATAGAAAAACTATACAAGGAATTGTTAGCAAAGATAACATTTCTTCACAATAAAAACATTAACTTTTTGCAGAAATCAACTCGTTTAATGTAGAATTATAATTTAGTAGTATTCTTTTTGCAGTATCTCCAAAACTAGTGGTATTATCTGCGTAGATTATTGCGCGGCTTACGTTGATAAGGTAGTTGTTTTTTTGGGATTCATGAAAGACCTTCACTACATCTTCAAAACTTCCTCCCTGAGCTCCGATTCCGGGAAGAAGAATAAATAAATCCTTAAAAAGATATATGTTATTTTTTAATTCCTCAGTTTGTGTTGCACCGAATACAATTCCGCAATTTTTCTTATCATTCCAACTGCTTACTTTTTCAATTACTTTCTGAAAAAGATACGAACCATCTGCAAGCTTTAGTTTTTCAAAGTCTTCAGCACCTTTATTGGAAGTAAGCGCAAGTATGAAACTTAATTTATCTTCATACTCCAGAAAAGGCGTTAATGAATCGAATCCCATGTACGGATGTAAAGTAATTGAATCGAAACCAAACTCTTCAAAAATTGCTTTAGCATACATCTGTGAAGTATTACCAATATCACCTCTTTTAGCATCTCCGATTAATAAAACATCTTTCGGTATTAGTTCAAGCGTGCGGTGCATTTGATCCAATCCTTTCGATCCTTCCTGCTCATAAAATGCGAGATTAATTTTGTAAGCGCCTGCAGCTTCATAAGTATTTTCAATTATAACTTTATTAAACTCATAAACAGCGTTTTTATTTTTCCGAAGGTGTTCCGGAATTTTGTTCACGTCTGTATCAAGTCCGACACAAATATGTTTATGATCTGAAATTTTTGCCAGGATTTTATCTTTTGCATTCATTAGAGCCCCTGAATTTTATGCATGTAATTTTCTGTTTTTATATATATTCATCACGATACCAATTAAGATCATATTTACCAAAAGAGAGCTTCCTCCATAACTTAGGAATGGCAAGGGTAATCCGATAACCGGCGTTAATCCTACATTCATCCCAATGTTTATCGCAAAGTGTGAGAAAACAACAGCTAGAACGCCAATACTAACAAGAGAATTAAATTCATTCTTTGATGAGGTAGCATAGTTTAATAATTTCACAAGAATTATAACGAATAACACGATGACAAAAAAACTGCCAATGAATCCAAATTCTTCACCGATAACGCAATAAATAAAGTCCGTCCATTGTTCAGGAATAAATCGAAGCTGAGTTTGATTTCCTTCCATAAAACCCCGTCCGAATAACCCGCCGGAGCCAATGGCAACTTTTGCCTGTAGAGCATTGTAGCCTGCGCCAAGTGGATCGGAAGACGGATCAATGAATGAGGTAATTCTTTTTTGTTGATGAGGTTGAAGCACACTAAACGCGTAATCAAAAAAGTAGCCGGCAGCCAGGTTTAAGACGAATACGGAAGCACTGGTATATAAATTTCTTTTAAAGAAAAATAAAGACACAACTACGAAGACTAACACAATAATAAATACATGAAGTCCGAACAGAGATGCAAAAGCAGCAAGTCCGGGTGACACGACAACAAACATTCCGAAAATACTGATACCGCTCCAAAAAATTATTACAAGTGTAACCAGCACATAAACAATAGCGGTACCCATATCAGGTTCAAGCAAAATCAAGACCAACGGTAATATTCCTACAGCGAGTGCAAGAGCAATATCCATCGGGTTATTAATGTCTCTTTCCTTCCGTGAAAACCAATATGCAAGAAATAAGATTGTTCCGATTTTTGCAAATTCTGAGGGTTGAAATCCAAAGGGACCAAAAGCCAGCCAGCTTTTTGCACCGTAGACAGTTTTTCCAACCAATAAAACAACAACGAGCGAGACGATAGATAGCGCATAAAATACCAGGGCGAAATATCTGAATGTCTGTTGCGGTAAAAAATATACAACAAAAAAAACGATTAACGAGATTATCGCCCAACTGAATTGTCTTTCAAAATTACCGCTGGCTGTCGGATGATTGTAAGTAGAACTGTAAATCGCTAAAAGACCAAGTCCCACAAGGATGATCACGGGAATAAATAATCCGAAATCAAATTTGTCCTGTAATTTATAATCAATTTTCATTTGTAACTTATTTATTACTTACTATTAAATTTCCCGACTGATAATTTTTTTTATTCTTCAGATATTCAATAATCACATCGCGGGCAATTGGAGCAGCGTGCGTACTTCCAAAACCTACATTCTCAACAAGAACCGCAACTGCAATTTCAGGGTTATCAAACGGAGCGAATCCAACAAATAAAGCGTGTTCGTTTCCATGAGGGTTTTGAGCAGTGCCGGTTTTACCGGCAATTTTCACATCATTATTTTTTATACTTCTTGCCGAACCGTTGCCATTCACAACCCGAAACATACCTTCCTTTACTAAATCGAATGTTGATTGAGAAACATGCACATCAATATTTTTTGTTGGCAAAGGAATTATTTCTCCCGTTTCCGGATCAACATAACCTCTGACGAAATGAGGTTCTTTTGATTTTCCGTTGTTAGCGACTAAAGCTGCATACTTTGCTAATTGAGCAACGGTAACGCCAAGCTCACCCTGCCCGATTCCAAGATTTATAGTCCAGCCTTTCCCCCATTTATTTTTCCCTATAACACGATTGTAATATTCCGAATCGGGTACCAATCCCGGAGCTTCTTCACCGATATCAAGATTTGTTTTTGATCCGAATCCAAATCTCCTGGAGTAATCAGCCCATTTATCAAGATCCATTTTAAGAATTACCTGGTAGAAAAATGAATTGCAGGATTTTTCAATGGCTTCAACAACACTTATATTTCCGTGAACGCCCAAACACTTAAAAAATCTGTTCCCTAATTGAACCCCTCCTGAACAATGAAAAGTAGTTGTGGGTGTTAATACGCCTTCTTCAAGAGCGGCGAGTGCGTTTAATACTTTATAAGTAGACCCCGGTGAATTTACCGACATTGATGCTCTGTTGAATAGGGGTTTTTCTTCGTCGGCATTTAGTTTTTGCCAAACATCTTGCGAGGTAACGGCTGCGAAATCCGCGAGATTATATGAAGGAGAACTAACAAATGCCAATACTTCGCCGGTAGCAGGTTCAATCGCGACTAAAGCGCCGCGTCTTCCTGCAAAACTTTGTTCAGCAAGCATCTGAACATTTCTGTCAATCGTCAGAACTAAATCTTTTCCTTTTTTTGCACTTCTGTCTTCAGCACCGTTTTTATATTTCCCGATCGGTTCCTGACTTGAATTCACAAGATAAAGACTGTATCCTTTTTCACCCTTCAATAATTCTTCATATCGTTTTTCAATTCCATTATATCCTATGAGATCACCGGCGGAATATTCCTCTTTATTTTTATCCAGCATCTCTGCAGAAATCTCTTTTGTGTAACCGAACATATGCGAGCCGTTAACGCCGAATGAATAATCCCGCTGCAGTTCAACTGTGTAATTAACTCCTGGAAGATTTTCCGAATTTTCTTCATACCATGCAATAAAATTAAAGTCAACATCCTTTTTGATTTTTAAAGGCGCGTATTTTGACATATACCTGTTTTTATGAAGAATGTCTTTCACATAGCCGTTATTTACCGATAATACTGCTTCGAGCATTGGATCAAGACTGAATTTATAACTAGCTGGTGTAATCATCATGGTGAATGATGGTTTATTACTTACAACAACCTGATGATATCTGTCCAGCAAAATTCCGCGCGGAGCATAAACTGTAATTTTTTTAATACTATTCTCATTCGATTTTTTTTCATAGGAAGGATTTTCGAGAATTTGCATCTGGAACAGGTTTATTGATATCATCAATGAGAATGATATGAATATGAAGAATATTATTTTCTTTCTGATCGGTGTTCCGTAAGTATTTAAACTCATGATAATCCTTTCCTTTTACCAAAAAGTAAAAATGGTATGGCAACGGCAGCAGTATACAATCCAGGGAAAAGACTTTTTGCAAAAAGTAGATTAAGAATGTTAAATCCTGAATCCGAAAGTACGATTAAAGAATATACAAGTGAATCAATGACGCCTGAAGCAAATATAATTATTATAAAAATATACGAGTAAATGTATTCGTCAACCTTATTTTCATTATATATATAACCCACTAAAAAACCGGTAGTTGTTTTTGAGAACATGAATGCGCCGAACAAACCTCCCGAAATAAGATCGAATAATGAACCAATCAGGAACCCGGCAACTGTTCCAAAAATCTGACCGTAACGCAGAGTATAAAAAACTAATAAAATAATCAGTAAATCCGGCGCTACTCCTTTAAAACTGGCAAATGGTAAGATAGTTACTTGAAAAACAGCGAGAGGAATAAAGTAAAAAAGCAGAATTAAATATTTTTTTATTAATCGCACTTCAGTTCCCCAGAAGATTTAGTTGAAGAGAGTCCACTTCCTTGCTTTGGATTATCTGCAAAACGAATACATTTCTAAGTGATTCAAGTTCAACAAAAGGTCGAACGGTGAGTATGTTCATCACACCGGAGATATCCGGTCTCCAATCAGTTAGTATTCCAACAGGAATTGAGGGAGGAAAAATCGTACTATAATCCGATGTAACCACTCTGTCACCTTCCCTAAGATCAAACGTGCTGGGAATATTTTCGATTATTAAGTTTTCACCGTCATATTTCATAATGCCATCAACATTCGATCTTTGAACCGAAACAGCTAATTTCAACGAGTTGTTTTTCAAATTACGAATAAGTGAAAAAGAATTGCTCACTTCAACAATAATTCCAGCTAAACCTTTTTCCGTTATAACCGGCATACCAACAGAGATGCTGTCATCCGAACCCAGATTAAGGACATATAAGCCCTGTATATTCGAGACAAATTTCGAAATCACTCTTCCGGTTTTTAAACTTGGTCCAGATGTCTTTTTGAAATCCAGCATTTTTTTCAGGTGAAGATTTTCGAGCGCGTATTCCCGCAATTTGTTCACCTCAAGCATTAATTCTGCATTCAATCTTTTTTGTTCAATCATTTCGGATTCATTGACAAATATATTTTTCGACCAATCGACAATTGAGCTGAATACCGCGAAATTGCCAAGCGCTATTCGACGGACATTTTTTACTTCTGCGGAATTATTGATGGATAAAACAGTAAGGGCAATAAATAATAGGCATACAAGGATTATGTATTCTTTGAAGGCGGATATGAATCTTCTTAAAATATTTCGCATTAATAACTTCTTTTACGAATAAAAACCTTGGAATATTTATTTATGTTATCAATACATTTGCCGGCGCCGCGAACAACAGCAGTCAGCGGGTCATCAGCAACATGAACAGGTAAGTTAGTCTCCATCCTTATTCTTTCATCGAGTCCTTTTAACAAGGCTCCGCCGCCTGAAAGAATAACTCCGCGATCCAGAATATCGGCTGAAAGCTCAGGAGGCGTTCTTTCTAATGTTTGTTTGACAGCTTCAACAATCTGGACGATTGATTCATTAAGAGCTTCGCGAATTTCAACAGAACTCACCTCAGCCGTTTTAGGAATACCGCCGACCAGGTCGCGACCTTTCACCTGAATTGTTACTTCTTCTTTAAGAGGAACGGCGGAACCTACTTCGCATTTAATTGATTCAGCCGTACGCTCGCCAATCAACAGGTTATAATTTTTCTTAAAGAATTGCATGATTGCATTATTCATTTCATCGCCGGCAACACGTATTGATTCTTCATTAACAATACCTGAAAGTGCAATAACTGCAATTTCGGTTGTGCCTCCGCCGATATCAATTATCATGTTTCCAACGGGAGCTTCAACATCAATTCCGATACCGATTGCCGCAGCCATAGGCTCAGCAACTAAGTGAACTTCTTTTGCGCCTGCATGTTCGGTGCTGTCGCGAACCGCTCTTTTTTCCACTTCAGTTACACCGCTTGGAACAGCAACAATTATTCTGCTGCTTGTAAAAGCGTTCGCTGTAACCTGCTTCACGAAAGCGCGAATCATACCTTCAGCAATTTCAAAATCGGCAATCACACCATCGCGCATAGGACGTGACACTCGAATTTCTCTATGCTCACGGCCTTGCATCTCCTTAGCTTTGTTGCCGAGGGCAATTATTTTTTTCGTGTTCCTGTCAAAAGCAACAATCGACGGTTCATTTAATACGATACCTTTGCCCTTAATATGAATCAGGGTGTTTGCGGTACCAAGATCTATTGCAACATCCGTTGAAAAAATGTCAAAAAAACCCATATGCCCTCTCAGTGTTTGAAGTTTCTAACTCCGGTGAAAATCATTGCTAATTTATGTTTATTCGCTGCTTCTATTACTTCATCATCTCTTACTGAACCGCCAGGCTGAATAACAGCAGTAATTCCGTTCCGCGCAATTTCTTCAAGTCCGTCAGCGAAGGGGAAAAACGCATCAGATGCTGCAACAGCTCCATTTAAATCATGTCCGTGTTCTTTAGCTTTGCTTGCCGCAATTCTTGCAGAATCAACACGCGACATTTGTCCGGCTCCTACGCCGATAGCTTTCTGATCTTTAACATAAACTATCGCGTTTGATTTTGTGTGTTTACAAATCACCCAGGCGAATTTAAGACTCTTCAGCTCATCATCTGTGGTTTTTCTTTCTGTGACAGTTTTAAGCTCAAGTTCGTTAACGCAGGAGTTGTCTTTACTCTGTACAATCAATCCACCAGGAATACTTTTAATTTGCAAATCATTTTGGTCGGGTGAATAATTCATTTTAACAAGTCGTCTGTTCTTTTTCGATTTTAAGATTTCCAGTACTTCGTTGCTAAAATCGGGAGCGCAGATTATCTCAAGAAAAATTTCGTTTAATTTTTCCGCGGTTTTCACGTCGATCGGAACATTAAAAGCTACAATTCCACCGAATGCAGAAGCCGGATCACACGAAAGAGCTTTTTCATATGCTTTATAAACATCCTGTGCGCTCGCAGCGCCGCACGGATTTGTATGTTTAATAATCGCGCATGAATTCGGATCGAGTTCCAGAACCAATTCCACAGCTTCGGCAAGATATTATTATAGGATAATTCCTTGCCGTGTAGTATTTCGAAGTGATCATAAAAATCGCCATACAAAAAAGCGCTTTGATGTGGATTCTCTCCGTAGCGCAATTCATTCTGAAGTTGATAGTTCAACCGGATGCTCGTCTTCGGACGATTAAATTCTCTTTCAAAATAGTTTGCGATAAGGGTATCATAATATGCAGTGTGTGAAAAAGCGGCTGCGGCAAGATTACTTCTTGTCTCCTGTGAAATTTCTCCCGCTCCCAATTCTTTTACAAAATCATCATATTGACCCGGGTTTGTGAGAACGGAAACAAATTTATAGTTTTTCGAGGCGGCTCGGATTAAACTCGGTCCGCCGATATCTATATTTTCAATTTTTGTTTCAAGATCAATATCATTTCTATTTACAACTTTAGGGAACGGATAAAGATTAACAACAACAATATCAATCGGTTTTACCTGATTAGCTTCAGCCTGTTTGATATCCTGCTCGTTATCCCGACGCATTAAAATTCCACCGAAGATTTGCGGCTGAAGTGTTTTTACACGACCTGAAAATATTTCAGGAAATGATGTATAGTCTTCAATCTTTATTGTGTCTATACCGTTTTCGATTAATAGTTTCGCTGAATTGCCTGTGGCTAAAATATCATAACCATTTTTAACAAGTGCATTTGCCAGTTCAATTATTTTTGTTTTATCGGATACACTGATCAGCGCTAATTTTTTCATCCGGATTTTTCTCCTAATCTTCGATTAAAACTCTGTTACCCTTAATCATAACTTTTTCTTCAGATATTTTTTTTATAACAAACGGAAGTAATTGATGCTCGACTTTAAGTACCATCTCTGCAATTTCTTCA
>CAZEXO010000164.1:4323-8732 GCA_964516545.1 uncultured Melioribacteraceae bacterium | reverse complement strand
GTAAAGGAACTGTTTACAAGGTAAATTGGTGATATCATGAAAAAAACAATTCGATATTCTGGTCAGGTCACAATCCTCATTTTTATATTATGTCTGTTAAGTGATAGTCAGGCGCAAAGTATTAATTCAATATGTAATAAAATTGATCTGTTAACGAGTAACATTGTTAATAATGATTTTATTCATGAAATAGATCTGTCAAAGAAAGATATAGACAACACGATTGACCTCAGCGCATACTTTGATGATTCGAAATTGGCAAACGCTAAAGGACTTAGGCATACTTTCGTGATTTTTATTGATAACTCAGATAATGATTCGCTGTATGTATTAAGGATTAATAGATATTACTACACAGAGAACGCAATAATTTCAGCCGATGGAAAACCAACAGGTGAATACAGCAGAATCGATCATTTGGAAACTGCAGGAATAAGAAAATGCTGGGACTTAAATACCAATAAGAAATTAACTGATGTTCTGAAAGATAACGTGAAGATATCTGATGTAACTCCGACTTCAATCAAAAATGATATTAATTACACAAGATCAAATAGGGATTTTTTTAGTTACCTGTACTCCAACGATTATTTTGCCTATCCTGATGTGTTTAAAAAACAAGCAGAACAAAAAAACACAAGCATTGATATGCAGAATCAAAATGCGAGTGATAAGGATATCATTGATCCAAAGCTAATAAACAAAACCACACTGGACTTAGGTTTATCACGTGTAGCATTCTCTTTTCCATTTAAGAGTATTTTCCTGAATCAAAACAAAAATGACTTTTACCCTTCACTTGGATTTGAAATCAGCGCTCAGGAAGAGGTAATGAATCTTTTACCCTGGGAAAAAATGTCGTTGGATTTCGGGGCGAGAGTATTATTGCGAATGGGTAATTTGGAAAGCGGAAATACAATTAATGAAAACACTTCTTTTCTGGATACACGACTTTTTATCAGAAGAAAAATCGACTGGAAAGTAGATTTTAATTCTGATTTCAAACAGCCTATTATAAATACCTCAAATGCGTTTGGCGGAAAAATATTATTCACAAGAATTAATAATGCTATGCCTTTTGTCTCACTTTATTTTGTTACGGGAAAAAGGAAATTTGACGAACCCAACGTGCGTTTTACTGATGGCGAAAACGAATGGGCATATTTCAATTTTTATGAATTTGAAAGTATGATAAGCTTTTTCTTCAACACTGACTCTGACGCTCAACACCGATTCAAGTTAGACCTTGGCGCATCTCTCTTTGATATTCACAGGGCAAATTACACCGAGGATTTTACTCTGCTTAAAAGTTGGACAAGGCTTTATTGGCAGGTCAATCCCATTGTAGGTTTAGACTACTACCTGAATGAAAAAGACCAGGAAAATCTGGTGCCGTTGTTGGGAGCTTCTGTCAAGGTATTAATGAGCAGGTTGAAATCTTCAGCCTGGCTGAAAATCTGGCAGTTCGGTGATAATTTTATGGGATCTCAGTCATCAATAAGACTGGAGGCATTTTATATTTCCCCGTCAATCGCCCGTTCAAAACATGAGTGGGAAAATGAAGGCGGTTACTCAATCCAATTCAGATTCAGAACAACTTTTTAGGTGGTTAATACTATGAGAATGAAAATAAAAACTACAGCAATACTCTTATGCATGCTCGTTATTTGTCAAAATTCGACTTGGAGTCAGACCACCGAAGCTCTTACCAGACTTCATGATGCGATAATAAAAACAATAATGATGGACTCGAATTTTAAGGAAGAGTGGATTATTACAGATACTGATTTTAACGTACAGTTATTTGAATCATTCCGTAAACGAAACGGACTTGAACTTACTGATACAACAAAAAAAAGCATAGAGCAGGGACAAACTGATTACTTTAATTATTTACGGGACCAGCATGATAACCTCATGAAAGGCGTGTCATTCGTGAAGGTATCGAAACAACTTCATGGAAATGATTTAAGTGAATTTATGTTTGCACAATACAATAGTAATAATGAAATTGAAGAGGTATTTGAATCGATAAAAAATTACGCTGTTTTAAGAAATATTATCGGTGAGGATGCCTATGGGAAAATTCTTAACCGGCAAACCAGCAACGATATTTTAACCGTATCGCCTGAGGATCCCAGCACTAATAATAATTTCGATATACTTGTGAATGTACTTGAGCCTTCGATCATGTTTTATTCCTCTAACAATTATTATATCTCGCTCTTTGGTAAATGGGGCAATGATATGATTCTGTTACCAGGTTGGGGAAGTAAGGATTACATTGGAGGAATCAGCGTTATGAAAAATCATGATAAATGGTCATACTATTCTCCCGATTGGTCAATTGCACTGGGGTTTGTTTATAAAGGTCCGCAGCCATTCACTTCCTCCCAGGCTGAGTCTCCGCTTGTCAGATCGGGCGATGCAATATATCTGAAAATTTCTGCTGCGTTAAAGAATAAAAACAGCATGCATTATAATTTCTCTTTTGAAAGTAAGATGGCTGTCTCCGAATTCTCGTGGTATGATTACGATTTTCCGGTTACCACCGAAATTTTCTCAAACCGGAATTATTTTATAGCTAAAGCTGATTTAATCGGGTTTCTTGAAAGTGATGAACTGGGAAAATTTGTTGCCAGAGCAGGCGGCTCATTATATGATGTTTATCATCTTGAAGTCTCGCCTGAGAGACAAAAAGTCGATGATCTCGAAAGTACTTTGAGCGTACCGGAAAAATATAAATTCATGATTTTCGGCGAACTTGGTTTCGAGAAAAACAGTTCAAACTGGCAGCACTCTTTCGGCGCTCACATATTTAAGGATATAACTAATAATGATAGTTATGCCGGAGTAAGTTTTAAATTCCTGATAAGTAATGCCATCGGATTCGATATAAGATTTTACAGAGCCTTAGGTATACCCTCATACCCGACCTGGCGAAGCAAAGAATATTTTGTATTCTCGCCGATTATAAGGCTGAACTATTAGTTAAGATAACTATCTGTGTTTTTATTTATGAGATTCCGCCTGTGATTTGGGCGGATGATCTCCAATCAAAAAAAATTCTTTTTCAATCACTTCCAACGATTTACGGTCTGAGCGAATAGTTTGTTGCACGTATCATCTTTATAATAATAATTCGGTAAAAACCGGTAACCATACCACAACTTTTATGATTCTTTCGATACTAAATCTGTGGAAAATAAAAAGAGAATTCGTAATTTTCGGCGGTAATAAAGAAGGAAATTACCTTGGCTAATGATGAAGATTTATTAATAACTCTACTCAGACTAAAATCTTATTTGCTCAGTTTGATTGATTCACCTTCGGAAGGGAACGATTCGCTTGAGTATTCCGAAGAATATTTGCTTCGAAAATTTCCTGAACAAAAGGAAAAGATTATTCTGATGCTGAAACAGAATGAAATTTATTCCGACGCTCAAATTGTGTTCGATAATAACATCCAGAACAAATTCCAGAATCTTGTAAAAAATGACTTCGATGATAAAAACCTTGATGAGATTTTAAGTCGCTTTGGAATTAATGCCGGGAGACTGTTGCAATTAACGGAATGGAGCACTGACTTTAAAGAGGAACGTGAAAAACATCTTAAACAACTTGTATCAATTCTGATAAAACTCGCTAATGAATGGGTAAGCAGAAAAGGAATTGAAGAATCATTTGATGATTACTCAACACTTGCGGAAGAAGAAGTTATTCGGCCTGAGGAATTGGAGCAGCTTTATTCTTTGGATTATGAAACAGGATTATCCTTCAGTAAACTTTCCACACTAACTTTAATTTATCTAAAATTATTTGTCGACTATCTGTTTGAGCACGGCGGCAACATATCCCTCAAAAATTTTCAAGAAAAGTTATTGAGAATAAGTAATAACATTGATGTAAAATACAAGAACCTTTTTGACCAAAGCGGACTAACAGATAAATAAGACCTAATCAATTTTCCCGCCTCATTTTTCCCGGATAGTAATTATTTATTATCAGGACTAACATTTATCTCAATGAAATTTGATTCCTCTTCATGGGGGGGAATTTTGAAAGAACTCGAATTGTTCTTGATGATGTCAGTCAGCCTGACGAATTGTTTTGTTAAAGATCAGATTGTCAAAATAAGTCTTAGAGAAATACATAAAACTTTTTAACTTAGAAGAATAATCAATACAGATTAAGCGAGATAAAGTTAATTCTTTGTTGTAAAGGGAAAAGAATTGAAAATTACTTTTGAAAATAAAACATTGACTTTGCAGAGAATCATAACATTCGTTGTTTTGGTTGTTCTACTCCTCGTAGTTGTCACCTGCACTGAATCTCCTGAAAAATATCGCGTCGGTATACTTTGCGGGCTGGATTTTTTCGGGGATACTGTTGATGGGTTTAAAGAAAAG
>CAZEXO010000164.1:0-4313 GCA_964516545.1 uncultured Melioribacteraceae bacterium | reverse complement strand
TGAGCGAACTCGGATATATCGAAGGAAAAAATATTACATACGATTTTTATCATTCGAATTCAGACATGGATACAGCAAGAATAATTCTCAATAAGTTTGTTAAAGATGAGGTTGATCTGATTTTTGTAATGCCCACCGAAGTAGCAGTTGCCGCGAGAGAAATAGCTTCCGTAAAAGGAATTCCTGTTGTTTTTGCCAACTCAAATATTGAGGGCGTTAATTTGGTGAACTCTGTAAAAGAGCCGGGTGAAAATATTACCGGCGTCCGCTACCCCGGACCTGATCTCACCGTAAAAAGATTTGAGATCATGATGGAAATAGATCCTGAAATAAAAAAGATACTGGTTCCCTATAAACGAGCTCTGGAAATTGTACCGGATCAATTAAAGGCTTTGTATTCCGCGGCAAAAACAATGAATGTTGAAATTATCGAGTTACCTGCAGACAGCGCGAAAGAGCTTGAGGATTATTTCAGGAAAATTGAGAGAGAAAATAAATTAGATTTTGACGCCATACTTTTTATTGCCGAGCCGTTGATGGTTACTCCTGCAACTTTTACGGTGACCTGTAAATTTGCTTATGATAATCAACTTCCCATCGGAGGCGCTCTGATATCGGTTAGTGAATATGAATCATTATTCGGCGTATCGACAAACAATGTTGCTGTAGGAAAACAAGCCGCTTATTCTGCCGATAAAATTCTCAGAGGAGCGAAAGCCGGTTCAATACCCGTTGTATCGGCTGAAAATTATATACAGTTTAATCCGAACGCGGCTAAGCGACTCAAGATAAATTTACCTCCGGGATTATTAAAACAATCGGATGGTATAAACTGATTGTGAGTTTAATGTTATTAAAGAATCAAAAAAAGTTAACCGGAGAAATTTAGAAAGATAATTATGAATGAGGATTTGTTCATCTTTTTTAATGATTTAAGCGGAATGGTTATGCATAAGTCCGATACTAAAAGTTTGTTTAAGAATGTACGGAGAACTTTTATAAAGTTTTCGTAGAGGAATTATATGGACTATTCAAAACATATCGCCGTACATAATTATGGAAAAATTATAACCCGGAATTCCGACAGGGCTTTAAAGCGGTCGGATGAATAAATAAACTAAACTTTTGTCAAATCTAATTTAGTCAAACTATTGTATGAAAATATTATCCCATAAATTTTCCACCAAAAATAGCCTGGTAAAAATACTGGCATTTTCATTTTTCATTCTTAGCCTTACGGTATTATTGGCATCCGGTCTTCTGCATTTATTCTTTAATTTAAGTACCCAGCAAAAAGCTCTTCGCAATAATCAGCAGTTGATTGCCCGCGATGCCGCGAAAACAGTGAGTAATTTTATCACGGAAATAATGAGTGATCTTGAAACTGCAAGCTGGGTTGCGAGTCCGTATTCAATGACTCAAACTGAACAGAAAGAATTTTTACAGAGTATACTGGGACTTCAGCCTTCGCTCAGGCAGATCATATTAATTGATGAGTTTTCCAAAATTACCATGAGAGCGTCAAAAATATCCTCCTTTGCCTCGGAAAAAGATGCCATCAGATATGAAAAAGAAATATTCCATCATATTAGTCAGACAAAACTCTATTTGAGTCCTGTTTACATTGATGAGATAACCAGTGAACCGATGATAATTATGGTTATTCCCATGAATACAGTTTATAATGAATTTAAGGGTGGGGTGGTTGCTGAGGTAAATCTTAAGTTTATGTGGGAAGTGGTGAATAACCTGACGATAGGAAAAACGGGTTACGCGTATGTTGTTGATAATGAAGGAAATTTAATATCATTCGGCGATGTTGCAAGAGTTCTGCAAAATGAAAATGTGAAAAATGTCGAGCTTGTTTCTGAGTTCATAAATTCAGCTAAAGATGATCAGATTCATGAAGTTAAGACTTATGAAGGAATACAAGGATCAACGGTAGTCGGCACATACGTACCTTTGAAAATTCCGGATTGGGCGGTTATAATTGAGTTACCCTGGAGAGAAGCATATAGCGGAATCATTATTGAAACAATGATAATCATCGGTACTTTACTATTAATTGCCGCATTTATTACGATTATAGGTATTGGGTTGGCAAGGCAAATATCCATACCGATTACTAATCTTATGAAAACCGCTTCACGAATTGCTGAAGGTGAAAGAAATCTGAACGCCGAAATTGTTGGTCCCATGGAAGTGGCTTCTCTTGCCGAAGCATTTAACAGTATGACAAACCAACTGGGAAAAAGTCTGAACGATCTTGAAAAACAAATAATAGAAGTGAAAATTGCTGAAGAAGCATTAAGGGAAAAATCTGAAGAACTGGACCGTTATTTTACAAGCGCGCTTGATTTACTTTGTATCGCTGATACCGATGGAAATTTCAGAAGATTAAATCGTGAGTGGCAGACTACGCTTGGTTACGCAATAGAAGAACTTGAAGGACAGCCGTTCATGAACTTCGTTCATCCTGATGATATTGAGGCAACGCTCAAATCTCTTGCGCAACTTAGCGAAAAAAAAGAAGTACTAAATTTCATAAACCGGTATCGGTGTAAAAACGGATCATATCGATGGATCGAGTGGCGGTCATCTCCATTTGGTAAAATAATCTATGCCGCAGCGCGTGATATTACCGAACATATTGAGATGAAAGAAAAATTACTGGTTTCACAGTTTTCAATTGAGCAATCCATGGATGCCATTTTCTGGGCAAAAAAAGATGCGAGTTTAACTTACGTAAATGAAGCAGCCTGCAGATCATTGCTTTATTCAAAGGAAGAACTTCTTAAAATGAAATTAAGCGATATAGATCCTCTTTTCACTGAAGAAAGATGGAACGTTCTTTGGTATGATACTGATGAAAATAATTATGAACCATTAGAAACAATTCACAGAAGAAAAGACGGAACCGAGTTTCCTGTTGAGGTTTCTTCAAGGCGAATCTCTTTCGGTAATTCAGAGTTCAAGGTGGCAAGCGCGCGGGATATCACTGAAAGAAAAAAAAGCGAACAGGCATTACGCACCAGTGAAGCTCAACTTTCAATCGCTCTGAGAATGGCACATTTGGGTCACTGGGAATACGATGTTAAGAATGATGAGTTTACTTTCAATGATCTTTTTTATTCTCTTCTCCGGACATCTGTCGAAAAAGAAAAGGGTTATATAATGACATTATCAAGATATATCCAAAGATTTGCGCATCCTGATGATGAGAACATAATTTATAACACTGTTAAAGAGGCAAAAGAAACGGCGGATGTTAATTTTAACAAACGACTTGAGCACAGGATAATTTATGCTGACGGAAAACATGGTTATATTGTTGTAAGATGTTTTATAGTAAAAGATGACCATGGTAATACCAAAAAAATATATGGCGTGAACCAGGATGTAACTGAAAGAAAAGAAGTTGAGAAAGAACTGATCAAATCGAAGGAAACAGCCGAAAAATCGAACAGACTTAAAACCGAATTCCTGGCACAGATGTCGCATGAAATCCGGACCCCGATAAATACTATTTTGAATTTTTCCGGATTACTTAAAGCTGAGATATCGAATAAACTTTCTGATGAGCTGAGCGAAAGTTTTTCAATAATTGAAAATGCCGGAAAAAGGCTCATTAGAACTATCGATTTAATTTTGAATATGTCACAAGTGCAAACGGATACTTTTGAGCTTCATTTTAAGGAGGTTGACATTTATGATGACGTTATAAATTTACTTGCCATTGAGTATTTAAAATTAGCTGACAAAAAGGGTATCAAACTAGAGACCTATAAAGCTACACCGGACACGAAGATAAAAGCGGATGAGTATACAACTATCCAGATATTCGAAAATCTGCTTAACAATGCTTTCAAGTATACAGAGAAAGGCGCTGTAACAGTAAAAGTATTCAATGATTCCGATAAACATTTAATTGTCGAGGTATCGGATACCGGAATAGGAATTTCAGATGAGTTTCAACAAAATTTATTCAGACCCTTTATGCAGGAAGAGGGAGGATATACGCGAAAATATGAAGGCAATGGTTTAGGACTTGCTTTGGTCTCACGATACTGCGAGCTGAATAATGCGAAAATAGATGTGAGTAGTAAAAAAGGTGTTGGGACGAAATTCACGGTTGTCTTTAATTATAATTGACTCACTTATAATAAGAGTAATCTCTCATTCAAGCGGGAAACAAAATTTACCCCACTAAAAATTATTTGAATAGAAAGTCGCGGAAAGGTTAAAGGAGAGTACCCACGAGAGGAATAGAATTTACCAGCCTCAGGCTGGCCTCCATATGCGGCTTGCATCCT
>CAZEXO010000163.1:5411-8734 GCA_964516545.1 uncultured Melioribacteraceae bacterium | reverse complement strand
AGCCAGCAAAGAATGATATAACTCTCCGTCATTGTCATAAAGTTCTACGCGTAAAGAATGCGAACCGGTGGAAATTGTTCCTGGAAAATTTTCCGGATATAATAAAATTAATTCACCTGCAAAAACAGCCATTGGTGTAACATCAATGTCATCCAGATAAAGTTTAGTAGCAATCGGATTAATATTGTCGGAAGCTTTCAACAACGAAATTGATATGAACAGGTCCTCGAGAGTAATCAACTCGCCTTTGCCCGGACTCAGGATTAATACTTCTTTATCTTTGGTTGACATTGCTGAAACGGGAATTTGAATCGGCGCTGCATCATTTGGTAATCCGAGAGGATATGTTTCAACAAGACCTGTAGTGGTTTCTATCCTGAGATAATACTCGATATACGGAAGTATCACCTCGCTGGAAGGTATCTGTATGCTGGCGCTTGTGCCGCTTAGAATCATTTCTTTTTGTTTATATTCTGTTTGTCCAAAAGACCTGTAAAAAATGGTTACGTTGGAAAGTGAAGCTCCCTGCTGCATCTCGATTTTTATATCGAGTGGCTGACCCTCTTTTGCTTCACCAGTCAACACGTTTGATACTTTATCACTCACCTGAGCAGTTAGTACTGAATTCATAAGAATCAATGAGAAAATTCCATATAATATTTTAACAAGTATTTTTGGTTTCATCTCGCTTCCCCAAAATAATTTAGGAATTAATCTCTGAAGAATAACGGTTTATTTTTCTTCAGGTAAATATTCAATTTCGAGTAATCCTTTATTCGATTGTATCTGAATCTTCTTTGTCTCAACAGATTGAGTTCTCCGATATTTCTTCATTTCATCTCCTGTTGAAACGGTAATTGATATTGATCCGTCTTTACCTATAATTGCGGTATTCCCACCGGTTACATTATTCACCTGTTTACTCCCCATTTGCGAATTCAGTAAAATATTTCCGGTGTTACACATAATTGTTGTTGTGCTATCGCTGGCTACCCCAACATAACCATCAGTGCCGCGGATTGAAGCGACAACAGTTGGTGTTGTAAAAGTAAACTCTTCATTCTGTTGCTTTGAGACTTCGAATCCTACTTCGCCTTTGTCAATGTATGTATTTTTATCAATTCTGTTATTATCTTTTTTACCGTAAATCTGCAATGATGAATTTTCACGTACTCTCAAAATTCCTGAGCCGTCAGTGAATAAAACCAGCGCTAAAGATTTCGAGCCTGTTTTAATTTCGTTGCCGTCAATTAATGCAACTCCTGCTTTTGCGTTTTCCCAAGCAGTTGATTCCGAACCCCGGAAGGTTACGTCTTTTACAACTTTTTTCACTAAAGCTACGGGAGTATCTCCGGTACCGGACATGAAACCAGTTAAGAAAAGAATTCCTCCGCTCAGCAACAATTGTTTAATGACAAGGTTTATAATTTTTCTTTTCATTTTATTTGTCCTCAGAATCTTCTTAATTATCTTTCATTGAATTGGATATTTATTAATGCCTCAGGATTTGCCTGGAGATAATCAAATAAAATTTCCAGTTCAGCAAGTGTCATTCTCTTTCCGCTATCGTCTGAAATTTCCAAAGTAGATAAATCAATTTCACCATTTCTGAGCATTTCAAGAAAAGCTCCGCCTCCAGATCCAAACAGTTTTGAGAATGTTAAAACCAACTGCATTCTCGCGGCTTCATTCTCCGGTGAATTTGAATCCTCGATGAAAAAGTTAATGATGTTGCTTTTTAGTTTTTGACCACCGGCGGGACCCGGAACAACAGCCGCAACTTGCACAACAATTTCCTGTCCGGGTAATGGTTCTCGTGAAAAATAGTTTCTCAGATTAGCAACAGTAAGGTTTCCGACGTCTGCATTATCAATTATCGGGGTTCCCTGAGTCAGGGCATCTTCAAGGCTCTGATCTTTATTTTTTCTGATATTTGCTAAAACCTCATAAGAGGATGCGCCAATAACACTATTCCACTGAAGAATTATTGTTCCTACTCCATGTGAACTATAAGGTTCAGGTGAGGTTATTGAAATTGTCTGGGAAGGATTTGTAAAAGAAATTAATTCTGTGTCATTACTTAGTTCACGTCCGGCTTCATCGAGCAGCCAGAGAGTTATTCTATAATTTCCGGTAGGCATACCTCTCCGAAAAATTTCTTCGGCAATATTTCTATCAGTTGAGCTATTATCTATTGTAATCTCACCTCTCCCGATGTCTAAATTAGTAATTGTCCGGGCGGAAAACCTCGAAGTCATAAACGAATGAAACGTCTGAAAATCACCCGATAATTCTCGCTGCCACTCAAATCGTCCTTTAATCTTGACTATTTGATTTGGAGGTGTAATAATAATTGAAAAAATACGGGTGTGACCAGCAGGTACATCAGAAAGAGCGAAAGCTGCAAAATCAGCCTGGGCAAGATTCTCAAAAACTATTAAATCAATCTGAGCCACCTGCCCCAATTCGGTCTGCGCGTTCAGTAATGGGATTAAAAGAAAGACGAGGATAAAAAATACTTTTTTCATTTCTATTCTCCAAAATTATTTACTAACCTTAATGGATGAGAAGTAGACGCTGACAATTCAGAAACAAAGTAAATATTTATTTATCTATTCACAAGAAAAAGTCTCAACCGGCATTAATGTAAAGATATGTTTCACAGTGTTAAACTAATAACAAAAAGAAGATGAAATTAGTTGACTTTTTGTCCTTTCTCAACATTCATGAAACCTAATTGTGGATTTGCAGGACCTTCAATTTTGATTTCTCCGAATTTTGCTTCAAACTTATCAATGTTATCTTTCAGAGCTTTTAAAAGCATTTTAGCGTGTTGTGGAGTTGTAATTATTCGGGCATGTACTTTTGCCTTCGGAGAGCCTGGAACAACTCTCGTGAAATCAATTACAAATTCGGCTGGGGAATGTGTTATTATGGCTAAATTAGAGTAGATGCCGTCGGCCTCTTTCTCACCAAGTTCGATGTTTATTTGTTGTGATTTTTGATTTTCATGATTCATGTGATAATCCTAAAGTATTCTTTCTAAAGTCAGAAAAACAGAAAACATTTCGGGGCTATTTCAAAATTTATTTTAATGTATCTGATTTACAACAATTTTCGATTTATAAAATAAAAAACCCACACTTCTTTTGAAGTGTGGGTAAATAAATGTATTATAATTTATTGTGCCGGATAAGCATTTTTATAAGCTTCGTTAGCTTCTTTTTCCATATCGAGATTAACATAAATCTTCCATATTGATACCCATGCTCTTTGCGTATCTTCCGGACCCAATTCAAGATATTTATTAAAAAGCTCCAGCG
>CAZEXO010000163.1:4078-5401 GCA_964516545.1 uncultured Melioribacteraceae bacterium | reverse complement strand
CAAATTTCGCGTTATCTGTTACTTCTTCAGCCTGAGTTCTTAAACTACCAGCCCAGTTGAAATTAGCAACTCCTAAATTATAAATCGCTTCTGAAAATTCCGGATCTATACTAACTGCTTTTTCAAGTTCAGCAATAGCTTCTTCGTATTTGTTTTCATTCATTAATAAATTGCTGTAATAATATCTGTAATATTTATTCTCGGGATCCGTTTTGATTCCGTCTCTTAAAACTACATATGCTTTTTCATTATTTTTTGTAGCAATATATGCATTGGATAAATACCATAAAATATCAGGATTTTCAGGATAAGCGTTAAAACCCTTTTCTAACAGATCAGTTGCTTTAACAGCCCAGTCATGAGCTGAAAGACTATCGGTCTTTTTCACTTCAAAATGTTTTTTAAGATAAATCTCGCCAATAGAAGCATAAGCTTCAGCCGAGTTATTCAGACTAATTAATTTTAGAAGAGGTTCAATCATTTTTTCTTCCTGGTTATTGAATTTCAAAGCATAACCAAGATATTGATATGTGATAGCGGAATCAGGCTGACATTTAACAGCGTCATTGAAAGCTTTAATTGTGTTTTCAAGGAGGATTTTTACACTGTCAGGAGTGGTACTAGCTGCGCGATTATAATAAATAGTACCCGTATTGAAGTTTGTTCTCCATCCTTCGAATTTATACCAATCAATATTCTCTTTCCATTTATCGCTAATTGCCAAAGATTTATCAAAAGAAATTAACATACTATCGATGTTTTTTTGTTCGTAGTAAATTTCACCCAAAATAAAGTAAGCTTCATCATTCTGGGGATTCTGAGCCAATTCAGCCAATAATGATTCTTTAGCTTTTTCAGGATGTCCCTGTTTCTTGTATAATTTCGCACTCTGTAGCCCTGGTGAACAATCAAAAGCAGCAAATGTCAAGACTATTCCTAAAAGAAGCGACGTTAAAATGATCCGTCTCATCGATACTCCTGTGTTTTTTATAATTAAATAGGATTTCAGCGTCTAAAAATACCCACTATGAAATCTTATGTCAAGCTATTATTTGTTATCGATAAAGATTAAAGATTCATTTTCTCTTTATTGATTTCGGTCGGCAAAAAAATTATCTTCAACATCAAAAATGGGTGCTTAATGAAGAATGAAGATGTGATAAGAAGTGTTCCGAAAGTACAATTACATGATCATCTCGAACGACACCGACGCTGTCCTGGACGTTATCCGCGGCATCGTTGCTGCAAACGAGAAGGATGCGAACGATTTCCGCAACGGCAACGAGAAGGCCATCAACCCGCTGTTCGGCAAGTGCATGAAGG
>CAZEXO010000163.1:1065-4068 GCA_964516545.1 uncultured Melioribacteraceae bacterium | reverse complement strand
ATATCATAAACTTCCCACTTCTGACGCCGGAGAATTAGCCGAATGGTTTTTTCGAGGCGCAAATAAAGGAAATTTATCAGAATACCTGGAAGGATTTGCACATACATGCGCGGTGATGCAAACGAAAGAAGCTCTGGAGCGAGTCGCATACGAGTATATCGAAGACATGTATAATGATGGAGTATGTTTTGTTGAAACCCGATTTGCTCCGGTTTTTCATCAGGAAAAAGGTTTGTATTATGATGACATAATGAATGCTGTTCTGCGCGGACTTGAGAAAGGCAAACGAAAATATGGCGTCGGATATGGATTAATTTTATGTGGTATGCGTAACATGGATAACACTCTTGAAATTGCCGAGCTTGCCGTGAATTATAAAAATCAAGGTGTGGTTGGATTTGACCTTGCCGGTGAAGAAGGTGGCTTTCCACCCAAAAAGCATCTTGAAGCATTCCAATTCATCAAACGCGAAAATTTTCACATTACTATTCATGCAGGCGAAGCTTTCGGAAAAGAATCAATCTGGCAAGCAATTCAATTCTGCGGAGCTCACCGAATCGGGCATGCTACAAGATTAACAGAAGATATCGTGTTTGATAAAAACGGTGAAGTGGTCGCGCTTGGTGATCTCGCACAATATGTACTGGATACCCGGTTGCCTCTTGAAATATGTTTGCTCAGTAATGTTCACACAGGTGCAATCGATAAACTTGAGAATCACCCTTTCCCGATTTTATATAAAGAAAAATTCCGAGTTTTCCTCAATACTGATGATAGATTAATGAGCAATACGACCTTAACAAATGAATATCTTACAGCAGCTCAACTTTTCGGAATAACATTTGACGATATAGAGAAATTAAACCTTAATGCCATGAAGTCAGCTTTTATTCCTTATAAAGAGAGATTACATTATATTTACAACGTAATTAAACCCGGATTTCAAAAAGTACGGGAAGAACTTCTTTCACTTAAAGACTAATACTCATATGAAAAAAATGCTCTTTAAAAGTTACACTTATGATTTCGACAAAAACGAAAAAAAAATTATTACTACATTTTGTAAACAGGCAGTTCAGCAACTTCAGGAAGAAAATAAATTTTTCTCGGAGATTAATTCCTTCAACTCCATCATGCAGAAGATGAAATCAGGACCGGAACCCGTAAAGCTCACAAAAGATGAAGCAAAAAGATTAGAGACTCAGTTAAAAGAAAATATGAAACACGTAAAAAAAGAAATGAGCAAAAGCTGGTTCATAAAAAAATGGCTTTACAAATCTGTTTATAATCAATACAATTCATTAGTAGTAAAACATTTTTCAGACTAACTAATCTTTTACACGGAGGGTGTAAAAAAAGGAGAATGACCCATGAGAATTTTAGTTGCGGACAAATTTCCGGAGAACTATCTCGCGGAATTTAAGGCGAAAGGTTACGAGGTTGATTATCAACCAAAGCTCGGTGAAAACGAATTAGCCGGGCCGGCAAAAGTTGCTGATGTAATTGTTGTTCGATCTACAGTTGTGAATGCTGATACAATCAAAAGTTCTGATACACTTAAGCTTGTTATTCGCGCGGGCTCAGGAGTTAATAACATTGATGTAAATGTTGCAACTGAAAAAGGTGTTGCTGTTGCAAATACACCCGGTAAGAATGCTGTTGCCGTTGCTGAATTAGCAATGGGATTAATTATTTCACTCGACAGAAGAATTCCTGATAATGTGATTGATTTCAGAAACGGAGTTTGGAATAAAGCCGAATATTCAAAGGCTGATGGATTACTCGGTAAAACTCTTTCAGTAATTGGTACGGGAAACATCGGTAGTGAGGTGGCAAAAAGAGCGCAAGCTTTCGGAATGAAAGTTTATGGCTATGATATTGTTAAAGTTAACAGCCCGTATTTTGAAAATGTTGACAGCCTTGAAAAAGCAGTTGAAATAGCAGATATCATTTCACTTCATCTCCCTTCAAACGCGAAAACAAAAGGTATGTTTAATAAAGAGATGTTTGCGC
Source organism: uncultured Melioribacteraceae bacterium (assembly GCA_964516545.1). GTDB lineage: Bacteria > Bacteroidota > Ignavibacteria > Ignavibacteriales > Melioribacteraceae > JAHISV01. The sequence continues at coordinate 2,055 of CAZEXO010000163.1, read as the reverse complement.
GAATGAAAACCGGAGCTATGTTAATTAATACTTCACGTCATCAGATTGTAAATGAAGACGATTTACTTGAGGCGGTTGAATCGAAAAAATTAAAAGTCGGAATGGATGTTTTCCTTACTGAACCCGAAGGTAAAGACGGAGCGGTTTCATCAAAGCTTCAAAACAATCCTAAAATTTACGTTACGCATCACATCGGTGCTTCAACTGAACAGGCACAAGATGCCGTTGCTCAGGAAACAGTAAGAGTGGTAAATACTTTTGCTGCAAACGGTGAAGTACTCAACAAAGTTAATTAGGAATAAGGGGGTGTGTATCGCCCCCTTAAACTAATTTCAGTTCCGAAATTTCTTCTGTTATTCCATGATAGAATGGCAGACGTAACAATTCACCTAAGGCGTCAATTTCAGTATTCGACAGATCAAAATAAAGTGAGTCAAGATTCATTTTTATGAACTCGGTAATTTCTTCTGTCATATTCATTTTTTTCAATAACTTGTCAATGTCTTCTTCAACTAATTCATCCATAGCCGGATAACTTTCATTGAATGTTACAATACTTTCCTCAGATCTGGAAGCTAGCACATATTCCACATAAGGAAAATTAATCATCGACGCAATTTGATCGGCAAAACTTATTCCCGTATTCACAAAATCCGACTCAAGATTCTCATTTCCCACAATAAGATAATCATTTTTCGTTTTGTCGGATTTGGCAGCGGTATCAAGTTTTATCTCAATTTCCGAATCATATTTTTCGAGGAAGAGGATTTTCGCGAGAAGAATTTCATTCATTGAAACATCACCCCTGAGTAAAATAGAATCGAATGTTTGAATATCAGAACGCAGATAAAGATATGAATTTGACAAAAGTCCATCGAACGCAATGCCGAAATTTTTAGAGATAAATAATTCTTTATTTTTAATAAGTGAAAGTGAGGGGAGTAAAAACAAATCATCGGACTCATCTGAAGTTTCGACAATCTGATTAAT
>CAZEXO010000163.1:0-1055 GCA_964516545.1 uncultured Melioribacteraceae bacterium | reverse complement strand
GGTTTGATACTTAACAAGGTTTTATGCTCATCTTTCAACATCAAGCCCCACAGGGCTGCAAAATAATTCTGTGGAATAAATATTCTCATAGGCTCCTCATTTAAAAAAAGAAAAGCCGCTAATCAAGCGGCTATTGCCAAATGTATAAAAAATTCTTAACGAATATTTTTATCTTTAATTCTGGCTGCTTTACCCGAAAGATTTCTCAGGTAGTAAAGTTTTGCCCTTCTAACTTTACCTTCTCTTACGATTTCGATCTTTTGGACGCGTGGTGAATGATATGAGAATATTCTTTCAACGCCAACACCGCTTGATATTTTTCTAACGGTAAAAGTTTTACTGGCGCCGGCTCCTCTGATACCGATAACATCTCCTTCAAAGGCCTGAACTCTTTCCTTATCACCTTCAACCACCTTAACATGAACACGAATTCTGTCACCTGGTTTAAATACAGGAAAATCGGTGCCGGATTGTGGTGTCACAAGATCCTTTAATTTATCCATCTTTACTCCGTACTATTAATGTTTTTCCACTTTTCTGTTAATACTTTTGACTGTTCTTCTTTCCAGTCATTTATTTTTTTTTCATTTCCCGAAAGTAATATTTCAGGAACTTTCATACCTCTATAATCCGCCGGTCTGGTGTAATATGGCGGTTCAATTTTTTCTCCGTCCATAAGTGAATCATTCAAAGCAGATTCACTATCATTCAATACGCCTGGTATAAGTCTGATGATCGCATCAATCATAACCAGCGCAGCTAATTCTCCTCCGCTCAAAACATAGTGACCGATAGAAATTTCATCGGTTGAAAACTGTTCGCGCACGCGGTCGTCAATTCCTTTGTAGTGTCCGCATACAAAAAGAATATTAGCGGCGAGAGAAAATTTATTTGCAATCTTCTGATCGAATACTTTTCCTTTTGGAGTAGGAAAAATAATATGATCGTAAGAGCGTTCACTCATTAGTTTTTCAATACATTCAAAGAACGGTTCGGGTTTAAGTAGCATTCCCGGTCCACCGCCAAACGGTTTATCATCTATCATACGATGTTTA
>CAZEXO010000162.1:0-8785 GCA_964516545.1 uncultured Melioribacteraceae bacterium | reverse complement strand
TTTTCTACCAAACCGACTAATTACTACAATTTAGACGTAATTATTTCAGTGGGCTATCGTGTTAAAAGCAATCAGGGCACAAAGTTTCGCCAATGGGCTACGGCAAGACTTCGTGAGTATATTGTAAAAGGCTTTACTCTTAATGATGAATTGTTGAAACAAGCCGGTAGCGGTAACTATTTTGAAGAACTACTGGCTCGTATTCGGGATATTCGTTCGTCTGAAAAAGTATTTTGGCGTAAGGTTTTAGACATTTATGCCACAAGCATTGATTACGACCCCGATTTAGCAATATCAATAGAGTTCTTTCAAACCGTTCAAAATAAAATGCACTGGGCAGCCCATGGACAGACTGCCGCAGAAGTGATTTATAGGAGAATTGATGCTCAAAAACCTAATTTGGGTTTAACTAATTTTAAAGGCAATAAACCCACAAAACACGAAACCGAAATAGCTAAAAACTATTTGAACGAAGAAGAATTAAACGTACTAAACAGAATGGTAACGGCTTATTTAGAGTTGGCTGAACTGCAAGCGCTCAATCGCAAACCGATGTATATGAAAGACTGGATTGAACGTTTAGATGATTTTGTGAAAATGACAGGCAATAATATCCTACAAAATGCAGGGTCAATAAGCCATCAGCAAGCCTTAAAGAAAGCTAAAGCGGAATATGAGAAATACAAGGAAATTACAAAAAACGAACTCTCGGAAGCCGAAAAACACTTCGTAAAGCAGATAGAAACAACTGCAAAAAAACTTCACCCTAAAAAACCAAAGAAACAATGATCAGTTATACTATTTTAAATAATCGATTGAAACCAAACCGGGTTTTCATTTTGCAAAAAAGCGAGTAAAGAAATAAGAAAAATATTGTTGAATTAGCCAAGACAAGAAGGACAGAAACATTTTAGCAAATTGAAAAGAAAAATGTAAATCCCCAAAACAAACTCGCCTAATTTTTTCTGTCATTACAAGCAGAGAATATCTCTCACGCAAAAAACAATTACTCAACCGATCTGAAATTGTTCATGTGCTTGCACGTCGACCCAAAAGATTTCCAGATGCGGTCCTGATTTAGAGCCAATCCCTGAAAATCAGATAAAATCAGACATTTGAAACACTGCTTACATTCTTTGGAATATTTCTGATAATCGAAAAAAGTATTCAGTGATATTTTTCAGTAATTGAATCGGGGACAAATATGCCGGTTTTCCTTTACAGACTAAATTATTCATCTATTCATAATCATAAATAATCTCATGAAAAATCCCGCTATAATATTTCTGCTTTTTATGTCTTTTATCTCATGTTCAATAAGTCAAAACGAATCATGGGAGTATCTGAATGAACCGCCGCCGGGGGATATTCCGAAAATTTTCGGAAGAGGAATTATCTCAGTTGATAATAAAAACAGTCACGCGCTGGTTATTTCGCCTGACGGAAAGACAATCATTTTTTCACGATATCCCGACAGGACTTCTTATATACTCACGTTTAACGGGGGAAAATGGAGTGAACCGAAAGAATCTTTTTTCTACGGTAAAGAAGTATCCTTTTCATCAGACGGAAAGAAAATATTCTATTACACGGATGGAGACATTTTTTCTGTTGAAAAGAAAAACGACGGCTGGAGCAATCCGATAAGAATGGACGAAAATATTAATACCGCTGAAGTAGAATATTATCCTGGTATCGTGGATGACGGTTCAATGTATTTTTCAAGAGACGGAAACTGGAAAACAGGAAGATTGATGTACTCCAGATTTAGTAACGGTAATTACATGAAAGCAGTCGATCTCGGTTTACCCATTAATTCAGGGGGCGCGCTTCACGCATGGATTTCACCTGATGAAAGTTATATGCTTTTTAATTCGCCACGCGAAGGAAGTTTTACGCAAAATGATATCTGGGTAAGTTTCCGAAATGCCGATGGTTCATGGACAAATCCGATTAATGCAGGCGAAGAAATAAATTCAGGCGCCGATGCAATTTTATGTCCCACAGTATCACCCGATGGTAAATATATGTTTTTTACTAAACTGAATTTTAATCCGACAACCGGGTACATCTACTGGGTAAGCACAAAAATCATTAACGAATTAAGAGGTCGATAAATATGAAATATACTTTCGCATTGATAAGCATTTTCCTGTTCATACTTCCATTTAACGGAATTCTTTCAGCGCAGGTTACTTTTACTAATAACGGACAGCAATTAAACCGCTTTATCGGACGTAACGTTGCTCTGGGTGATTTCAACAACGATGGCGCTATTGACGCTTTTGTAAATAACAGTGACAATTTCCTAATTTACTTCGGTGACAATCATGGACAGTTTATCGATGGCGGTCAACAGTTAACAAGACTCTCTGAAATATATGGAAAGCCTGCTATCGGTGATATTAACAAAGACGGCAGACTCGAAGTGATAACCGGTACAACCGTATGGATGAATGATGGAAACGGATTTTTTTCGCCGGACACAAATTTAATAGAAAGTGAGATTGGTGAAGAATTAGGTAACTCAAAACTTGCCGATCTCAACGGTGATGGAAATTTGGATCTATTTTCAATTGCTAATAATGCAATGCGGGTTTTATTCAACGATGGAAATGGTCATTTTCAAGATTCGGGTCAAAAACTTGGTGACGGCACAATTGAAGGCGGATCAATTGCGCACCTTGCCATAGGTGATATTAATGGAGACGGTTTTATCGACGCCGTTACCGCCGGCTGGCGTTGGAATGGAAGTGTTTCCTGCCCTAACCGCGTTTGGTTAAATGACGGTGCCGGGAATTTTACCGAAACCGGTCAGCAACTTGAAGAAGGACAATCCCATGTTCATGGTTTGGAATTAGGTGATTTGAATGGCGATGGGTTTCTTGATATCGTGATGGGAATTCAGGATAATTCTCGTTCGGGACGAATTTACTGGAATGATGGAACGGGTAATTTTACAGGCGGTGCAAATATCGGCAGTCGTTCAGGTGAGAATGTTGCACTTGTTGATTTTAATGGAGACGGTATTCTCGATGTGTTCGTGTCGCAATCTACTCCTCCCAGCAGGTTATGGCTGAACGATGGAAATGGAAATTTGAGCGACAGCGGAGTTCGACTTGGTAACAACTGCTACTGGGATGTAGCTGTTGGTGATTTTAATAACGACGGCAAACCCGATGCTTTTACCGTTGGCTGCATTTGGAATAATAACGGACTAAGTCCGGCGCCTGCTGTTATTTGGCTTAACACACGCGCTAAAAAAGTGGAGGTTACATATATTGCGAACGAAGGATTTTTAATCGCCGGTCCGAATGGTAAAATAATTATTGACGGAATTTTTACCGAAGGCTGGAATAGTTATCCTGTTCCTTCAGGTGAAGTATTGAGCAATTTACGAAGCGCTTCCCCGCCCTTTGATAATCTTACTGCATTATTAATCACCCATAATCATCTAGACCACATTAACCCCGCATACACAATTGAACATTTACGGAATGATAGTAACACAACAATAATTTGTCCGGCTCAAGTACATGACCTTTTGAAATCAACAAACGGTTACTCCACGATATCAGAAAGAGTAGTCGAAATTCCCTTTCATAATTCAACACCGGCAGATACCAGTGTTCAGAATATACAATTAAAAATTATCAGTCTGCCGCATTCCGATGATTCTGTAGGAGATATTCAAAATCTCGGATATTTATTTACGCTTGACGGGCTCAAAATTTTTCATTGCGGTGATGCAAATTCAGATGATATCAGCGATTATCAGAATGCGAATTTATCGGAAGAAAAAATCGACCTTGCATTCCTGCCCAAATGGTTTTTCGATTCAGGAAATGCCGGACGGGAAATTATTAATTATTTGAATCCCAAAAACATCATAATAATGCATGTTAATTCGGATCGGGTAAACTACTACCAAAATTTAATTAATAATTTGAATGGTCTTCCTCCGGTGTATATCTTAAAAAATCCGCTTGAGATTATTAGCTTTTCAGATTCATCCGTTGTTACATCAGTGGAGTACGAAGGAAATAATAATTCGATACCCGGCAATTTTGTTTTATGGAATAATTATCCCAATCCGTTTAACCCGACAACCAATATAAAATATGCCATTACTCAGCCTGCACATGTGAAGTTGACCATTTACAATTTACTCGGTCAGAAAATCCGGACGCTTGTGAATAGTTTTCAGAATACAGGTGAATATTCTTTGGTTTGGGATTCAAAGAATGAATTGAACAATTATGTTCCCTCCGGTATTTATCTTCTTTCGCTTGCGGCAAATAATAATCAAATCCAAAAAAAAATGGTTCTCATTCGTTGATTCGTAATCTTATAAAAAAGGAGTCTATATTGAAACGATTTATTACACCTATCACCTTTTACTCGATGTTGATAATCTTCATCATGGTGATGAATTTAAAAATTTATTCTCAATCACCGCAATTAGTTTATTCAACTATTATCGGCGGAAGCGGTTGGGATTACGGTCATGCAATTTCAGTTGATGATTCAGGGTGTGCATATATTTCTGGACAGGCGAACTCAGCGAATTATCCAACAACCACCGGGGCTTTGGATAGAACGGCAAACGGTGGTTCTGATATATTAATTTCAAAATTGAATAAGGAAGGAAGTGCGTTGGTTTACTCTTCATATATCGGCGGCGGTGGAAGAGACGATACGCGTAAAGTATTTGTTGACAAATCAGGCTGTGTTTATTTAACAGGTTCAACCGCCTCATCCAATTTTCCTTTAACAGATGGTTCTATTTCCGGCACAAGAGATAAATTTTTCCTGAAACTCGATTCAACAGGAAATCATCTTGAATATTCAAGCCGCTGGGGTGGTGGTGAAAAAATTATGGTTGATGCAGAAGGATATCTCATAATTCTCGGACGAACAAATTCTCCAACATTTCCTACGACTGAAAATGCATACAGCCGCACTCTTGCCGGCGGAGATGATTTGTTTGTCGCTAAAATTGATTTAACAAATAACGTAATAATATTTTCCACATTAATCGGCGGCGATAGCAGCGAATGGGCGCCGAGTTTTTCACTCGACAGCGAAAATAATATTATCATCACGGGTCAAACATCATCATCCAACTTTCCTATCGTAGGAAATTCCCATGCAGAATTTATCTCCGGGAAAAGTAATGTGTTTGTTACAAAACTTAAGTCGGACGGAACGCAGCTAATTTATTCAACCATTATCGGCGGAAGCGATAACGATTGGTCGTTTGATATAACAACCGATATTAATGACAATTCTTATGTAACCGGAGTTACCTTATCAAACGACTTCCCCGTTTCCACAACTGCATTCGATAATTCATACAACGGCGGACAAGATGCTTTTTTATTCAAGATCAGTGAAGACGGAAGCGAGATTTTATATTCAACATACATAGGCGGAACTGAAAAAGACGGCGGCAGAGGAGTTGTTGTTGGTGAAAACGGTAAAGTCTATTTAACAGGATGTACGAAATCAACTGACTTCCCTGTTTCAGATAACGCGTTTGATAATTCATTCAATGGTGCGGGAAGTGATAGTTGGGCATGGGGCGATCCGTTTCTTCTGGTTATGAATGCTGAAGGGACTCAAATTGAATATTCAACTTATCTGGGCGGCTCGGCTGATTAGGAAGCATATGGAATTGCAATGGATAACCGGGGTGATATTTATTTATGCGGGGTAACAAGCTCTTCAAATTTTCCAACTACAGAAGGAGCTTACGATAGAACCTTGAGCGGCAGTTGTAATATTTATGTGACAAAATTCTCATTCAGTTCAATTGATTATTTCGGACAAGCTACTCCCGGAGATTTACCAATTCAATTCGCTGCTTACCCGTCAGGCAGTTGGCCTATACTCCATAGCTGCCCATCGTTCTCTCCGACGGGAGACGAAGCGTTTTGGGCGACCATTCCGGATTTTAATACGTTCACACAATCAGTCTATTACAGAAAAAAAGAAAATGGGCAATGGCTTGATCCGATAAAAGTTTCTTTCTCTAATGGAGTTTATAGCGATAAACTTCCATGCTTTAACGGTGACGGCAAAAGAGTATATTTTACTTCAGATCGCCCGCTTTCCGGGAATGGTAGTCCTGCAGATGAAAATATTTGGTATATAGAAAAAAATACTACCGGATGGAGCGACCCAATTGTTCTTGATAATTCAGTAAACACTCCCGAAGATGAAGGTTGGATAACTTTAGCATCAAACAACAATTTATATTTTAGCAGAAATGATAAACTGTTTCTTGCCGAGTGGAATAATGATCATTATCTGACTGCGCAGGTTTTGCCTATTTACACAGCTGAGAGCGGTGTTCTTGGAAGTATCGCGCCGGATGAAAGTTATTTTATTGTGCAGTCCGAGTTTGTACAAAATTCATCGGGCAATTGGATAGATGATCTGTACATTATATTTAAAACAAACGGGGTATGGGGCGCACCAATAAAACTCGATTCTAAAATCAATTCGATGAGGTCGAAAAGTTTTGCAAAAATTTCACCTGATGGGAGATATCTTTTTTTTCTTGGTGATAATAACAATGCATACTGGGTTAGCACCGATTTCATAGAAACAATTACGGGTATCGAAATGAATCAAACTCCGGAATTACCATCGACTATCAAATTGAATCAGAATTATCCCAACCCGTTCAATCCTTCTACATACATAAGTTATCAACTGCCTGAAAGTTGTAATGTAACATTGAAAATTTATGATGTACTTGGAAGAGAAATAAAAACTCTCGTTGATTCACACCAAAATACCGGAGAACATTCGATTGTTTGGAACGGAACAAGCGATTCAAATTCTTCTGTCTGTTCAGGGATGTATTTCTATTGCTTAAAAACGGGCACAACAAAACTTCTGAAGAAAATGATGTTGGTTCAATAAACTATAAAATAATCTTAAGGGAATACGTTATGGCAAGATTATTATTTATCATGTTGTTAATATTTTCGTTCCAGTTATGTAAATCGCAAACAAATTCTATTGATTATTTCGGGCAAACACCACCAGGTAATACGGCAGTTGTTTTTGCGCCCGGAATCATTTCACTCCCCGATCGAAATGAGATCCAAATAGCTTTTTCTCCCGACGGCCGGGAAGTTTATCTTGTAGCATCAGGTGGAAATTATTATACACAATACGAAAACAATACCTGGACTCCACAGGTGAATCCGCCTTTTGCGGGCGACCTTCCCTTTTACTCGTTAGATGGAAATAAGATCTACTTTACCATATACAATTGGAATAGTACTCAAACTGAGGTTACCTCCAGCGATATATATGTGGTTAATCGCTCCACTGAGGGATGGAGTCAACCACAACTTCTTCCCTCCCCGATTAATTCATCTTCTTACGATGGAAGTTATACAGAAACTACCGATAGTGTAATCTATTTCAGTTCCGATCGTTCGGGCGGTTTTGGTATATGGTATATAGACCCCTTTTCCGGAGAGGCAAAGAACCTTGGTTCGGTCGTTAATTCCGGTGGCGCTTCTGCTCCGTGTATTGCCCCTGACGGATCATATATTGTTTTTGAATCGAGCCGTCCCGGTGGATATGGCAATAGCGATCTTTATGTAACTTTTAATAAAGGAAATAATGAATGGACACCGCCGGTTAATTTGGAAATTAATGGTGCAGGAATCAACCTTGCAACATATATGCAAATTTACCCCTCACTTTCCCCGGACGGCAAATATATGTTTTTTAACCGACACAGGTTTCCCGATTCTATGCCTGATATTTATTGGGTAAGTACAAATATAATAGAACAGATTAAAGGCAATACTATCGGAAGGATTGATTATTTCGGGCAAACACATCCTGGAGATACGGCAGAAATATTTGCCGGGGGGATTGTATCAAATGCAAACAGTCACAACCGCCTTGTTATTTCACCTGATGGAAAAGAAATATTCTGGAATGTTGTCAATTTTACTACTGGAGAAGCAAAGATTTATTGTTCTACTTTTAGAGACGGAAGATGGTCTGATCCGGAGATACCATCCTTTGCGACAGACGGATTAGTTCCCAGTGTTTTGTTTTCGCCCGATGGTGAAAAATTGTTTTTTGATTACAGGGAAAATGTTGATAACAGCTCCTGGCAAACTAAATATGTCGTGAAAACAGATTCGGGCTGGAGTGAGCCGAAGAGTGATGGTTTCCTATTTAATTCATCTTCATCGTTTACCACAAACGGCAGAGTTTATTATTCAGGTTCTATGGAAAATACTCCGTGGGGAAACGGGATTTATTCTGCGGATTATTCCGAAACCGGTCTATCAAATGTTGATCCATTACCAGAAAGCATTAACGCAAGAAATATTATAAACTACTCACCCTACATTGCACCGGATGAATCATTTTTGTTGTTTTCTTCAAACCGTCCGATAACCGGTAATAACGATACCAATATGTATCTTTATGTTAGTTTTAACAACAACGGAGTATGGTCAACACCTCAAAAAATAAATAATGCAATCGGCTTTTCAGGTAAAGCAAGACTACCTTCAATTTCTCCCGATGGGAAATATTTATTCTTCTGTGCAGATGATAGAAATTATTATTGGGTAAATATCAATACGGTTAAGATACTAAACACAGCCGACATTAATGAATCGAATACTATTCCGGATGGGTTTAATCTTAATCAAAACTATCCGAATCCGTTCAATCCTTCTACAAACATAAGTTACCAACTACATAAAAGTTGTAATGTAACATTGAAAATTTATGA
>CAZEXO010000161.1:0-8786 GCA_964516545.1 uncultured Melioribacteraceae bacterium | reverse complement strand
CATATAGATTTTTTTCAGAATAATAAACTGTTCGAAAATACCTGGGATTATGATTTTAAGGAAAAAGCGCTTACTGAAAAAAGAATGATTGCCAGACTACGTTCTAAAAAAGGGCGCGTTGTTGATTACATTATTGAATTCGCCAGGAGTATTGATAATCTTGTCGGTTATTTCGATTCCCTGAATAATAATGAGGAATTTTCTTCTCTCAATCTTCCACCCAAAATAGATTACTATTTTAATGTGTTCCTTCAGGAAGAAAAAAAAACAGGTATGATAAAATTCCTTGAAGAGCTTGATAAATATAACGATATGGATGATACGGAAGAACGGGAGAATAATTATTTATTGAATGTTACTAAAATCTATCCCGAGTTCGAAGAATTTTACAGATTGTACTCCAACAAAAAGAAAAACGGTAAATCCGATCTCATGCAGTTCATCATGGAAGAAAGTAAGTTTCTTAATACAAACGAAAATAAATGGATGAAATCGGTTATTGAGATTATCCGAGATAATTCATTGTATTTTGCTCCGATGATAAGAACAAAAACTATGAATGAAGGGTGGGCGAGTTATTGGCATGAAAAATTATTTTTGGATGATGACCGGATTAAAGGGCATGAAGTAGCCTTCGCCAAAATAAACGCTAAAGTGACTTCCATAAGCAGAATCGGTTTGAATCCATACGCGATTGGCTGGCGTTTGTTTATGTTTATCGAAGAAATGTCTGATAAAGGGAAAATATCTTTTGATTTCAGGAAAGAACAGGATATTAATAAACGTAGGGAATATGATAAAAAATACGGAACCGGCAGGGATTTTATTTTTCATGTGCGTGAAAATTACAGCGACCTGACTTTCCTTCAGAGTTTTATTGATCAGGATTTTGTTGATAAACATAAATTAATGGTCGTTGGGCAAAGGATAAATCCCAAGAAAGGAATCCGGGAGTATTATGTGAAAAGTCGGAGAGCTAAAGATTATAAAGATATGTTAGTAAGCAGTTTATATCATCCTCCTTTCATGAATTTTGAAAAAGAGAATGGTGAGCTGAAATTAATTCACAAGTTTGAAGGAAAGGAATTATATCGGGATTATATCCAGTCAACACTTATCGGACTTGAATATCTCTGGGGAGAAAAAGTTATTCTTGAAACAACCGAATATGACTGGTCGGCTATGCAGCAGAAAACAAAAGAAGGTTTTACTATGGAGGAAATAAAGTTGAGAAACCCGATTCTACAAAAGGTAAGGTATTCTGTTAAAAATAAAAAAGTGACTAAAGAAAAAATTAACTGATTGTTTGTTGTATGGTAAACAAATCGCCAAAAAATATCGAGAACATAATCCAGCACCTTGATAACAAGGTTGATCTTCAGGATAGATATTCTGTTATTGATTATAACCAGTTCTTGTCGATCGCGGGGAGCGAACCGCTCAAGGTTTTCAGGAATGTTTTTCAGTTGTTCAATAACATGATTCATTATTATCTGAAAGAGCAGGATGCATATAAAGACGACCCTGAAAATATAAATTACAAAACAATTGATTCCGAAAAACTTTTTGTGGAAGGATCGGATACGCCTTTTTTTACTGATTTACCCTTTGCGAACAGACTTCGTCGGCTTGCAGATTCGATGAAAGAAGGAGCTCAGCAGAATAAGATTTATGTGTTTATTGGTCCGCACGGCAGCGGGAAAAGTACCTTTCTCAATAATCTTCTGAAAAAATTTGAAGAGTATACATATACATCTGACGGGCTGAATTTCGAAATACTTTGGAGGCTTGATAGTAAGAAACTTGGTGTGACCTTTTCACATAAAATAAATGAAGCTCTCAGCGAGTATTATTTGGAAAAAGGTATGACTCAGCCGGTTATGCCGCTTGGCGATAAATTGGATATCCCATGTCCAAGTCACGATCACCCGATTTTGTTAATACCGAAAGAACATCGCAAGGATATTCTGCAAAAAATTCTAACCGGAAAGATCAAAACAAAAATCTTCAATAAGAAAGAATATGAATGGGTATTTAAAAATAACGCATGTACAATATGTTCGTCACTTTATCAGGCTCTTATTCACAGACTCCAAACACCTTCAGAAGTATTTAAAATGGTGTATGCAAAACGGTTTTGTTTCGACAGAAGGCGAGGTGAAGGAATAACCGTCTATAATCCGGGTGACCAGGATCCAAAGCATTTTGTAAATACAAATAAAGAAATTCAAAAAGAGTTGGGAGCGTGGTTCAGAGACAGTCAGGCTGTTAAATATTTGTTTTCGCGTTATGCAAAAACAAACAACGGGGTTTTCGCAATAATGGACGTGAAAGGTCATAATGAAAAAAGATTTATTGATCTTCATGGAATAATTAGCGAAGGTGTTCATAAAGTTGAGGATTATGAAGAAAATGTTAATTCACTATTCATCGCGGTAATGAATCCTGAGGATAAAAAATCCTTCAAAGAAATTGAATCATTCAAAGACCGGATGCATGAAATTAATGTTAATTACATATTGAATTACAGTGAAGAAGTTAAAATATTTACCAACTCATTCGGACATCAGATAAAAGAAAAATTTCTGCCGGGAGTACTCGATAGTTTCGCTAAAATAATTATTAGTTCCAGGATGAACTGCGAATCCGACGCAATCAAAGAGTGGATAAGCGACAGAAAGAAATATTCCAAATTCTGTGATGATAATATGCTTCTGTTGAAAATGGAGATTTATACAAACAGAATACCGAATTGGTTGACAGAACAGGATTACAAAAAATTTGACAGGAATATTCGACGAAGAATTATTGATGAATCGGAAAATGAAGGAAGAGCAGGATTTTCAGGGCGTGAATCAATTTACATATTCAATGAATTCTACTCTTCAGTGAAAAATAAAATACGCAACGGCTCAGTGGATGAAAGTCTTCCACTGTTGATAACAATGAATGATGTAAAATACTTTTTTATAAAAAACCCTGAGTATTCTAAAAAATTTCCCGTGGGATTTATTGATTCAATAATCGGGCTTTATAATTATAATGTTATGCAGGAAATAAAGGAATCGCTTTTCCGTCAAAACGAGGAAAGAGTCAGCAGAGATATTCAGAATTACTTATTCATGTCTAATTACGAGATCGGAGAAAAACTCCTGAGTCCGTATACAAATGAGGAGATTATTGTTACCGATCAGTTTTTTTATTCGATCGAACAACATCTGATGATAAAGACCGCGAACGATTATGAAAGATCAAAATACCGTGAAAATATTGCTCAGCGTTTAGCGGTCGATCTGCAAAAAATGCAGGCTAATGAAGAAGGAATAACGAAGACTGATGTTTACAGAGACCTTTACAACAGTTACATGAAAGATTTACGAAAGAATATTTTCAAACCTTTCGTTGAATTCCCGGCATTTGAAAGCGCAATCAAAGAATACGGTACGACTAAATTCGAAGTGTATGATAACAGAGTAAAAGATGAAGTTGCGGTTCTGATAACTAACCTAATTAATAAATTTAATTATTCACTTGAAGGCGCTATCCAGGTTTGTTTATATGTAATCAGCAGCGGAATTGCTGAAAATTACGTTGACTAAACCTTCGCAAAAATTCTACCGTGTCCCGCCCAAAATTCTGGATGGGAGAGTAATAATTGTCTTTAGCAGTGAAAAAACCGCGTCAACTGTAATCCCTATTAATCTGAATGGAAGAAGTAACAGCCATACAACAGGATAAACAATTATAGCAATCAATGCTAAAGGCCAACAACAAATTAATAACAACAACCAAAGAATAAATGTCTTCATGACAAAACCTTTTTTCGCATTATGACGGTTATGAGATTTAAATGTTTATTTATTCAATGAACGATAGCAGCTCGTTGATATCTTTTTCTTTTATGGCGGAATTATCTTCAGCCGGTTTACCGATTACAAAAAACGCGGCGAGAGTTAAAGGGTCTTCAATTCCGAGTACTTTTGATAACTCTTCCCGGGCAATCATCGGTCCTGTCAGCCAACAAGCTCCGTAACCTAAATTTACCGCTGTTAAAAGTGCATTTTCAATTGCCGCCCCAACAGATTGAATATCAGGGTGATTTCTTAACTTGTTTATGTCGGAGTGTGAATAAGCTGTGTCGGTAAGTATTCTGTCGATTACGGCTGTATATGGTTTTGTCAGAACCACAACAGTAACAGGGGCTGAGGTAAATAAAGTTGAGAATTTCTCAATAGCAATTTTTATATTCTCAGTAATGCGTTCATCATTTCTCGGAAGGATGGACGAGTATTTGGTTTTGACAATTTCTGACATTTCCGAGAGAACTGTTTTATTTGTGATGGCGATAAATTTACATAATTCCGATCCAGCGATTGAAGGAGCCAAGGAAGCAGCCTTAACAATTTCTTTTATAACATCTGAGGGAACTGGTTCATCGGTAAAATTTCTAACACTTTTTCGTTTTTGAATTACAGCCTTAAATTCCATTATATTTACTCCGCCTTTATGATAAATTCTGAATTCACAATGATCAATATAAATAAATTAATCCGCAGTAAGCGAAAAACTCTTTCGCTTGAAATTAATGAAAATGCTGAAATAATTGTCAGAGCTCCTCTGAAATTATCTGAGGAAACTATTAAGGAATTTATTCTTGAAAAACGTTCATGGATCGAGACGAAGATTCAGCAAGTAGAAAAGAAACGACCGGTTAAAAAAACTTTCTGCGAAGGAGATGAAATTCTCTATCTGGGTAAAAAATACGCCATGACATATTCGAATGATCTACCCAACTTAATGTTGAGTGACAAATTTTACGTACCTGAAAAATATAACGGACAAACTAAGAATTATTTCAGGAAATGGTTTTATTCCAGAGCTAAGATAGTTTTTCCGAATCGGGTAGCTTACTTTGCTGAATTAATGAATCTTCAACCCGGGAAAATAAAATTATCAAATGCCGCAAAAAGATGGGGATCTTGCAGCAGAAAAAATAATATTAATCTTTCTTGGCGATTAATCATGGCTCCTGTCGAAATTCTGGACTACGTTATTGTGCATGAACTTACTCATGTCGTGCATAAAAATCACTCAGTAAAATTCTGGGATTTAGTTGAGGCTTACCTGCCGGATTTTAAGTCAAGGAGAAAATGGTTAAGAAATTACGGACACGAGCTTAACATATGATTTTATTATTTCTTCTTTGCTGAAGTAATCAGATACCATTCATCAAATTCGCTGCTAAGAAATTCGTATGTTGTTGGGAGTTTAAGGATTTGGTCAAAATCCATTTTGTGTATTTCGGAAAGATATTCAATCATTAGCTGAGCTCTGTAAAAAAATACGGATGATGTGTTTTCTTTTGAAACATCATAGGTATAGAGTGCATTAGCGCGTTTTATCAGATTCGACTTTTTATCGTTACGGATGGAAGAGATTGTTGAACCATATTCGCAATATCCCTCAATCATCCATTCAGGTTCATTAAAAACCGAAAACCATCCTATTCTATCGCAGATAAAACCGCGAACAAATTCATGAGCGATTACCTGATCTAATTTTCCTTCAAGAATTGTGTGAACAAATTCAGGTGAATGAGTTAAACTGACATTCTCAACCTGCTTAAGATTAATAAAAATATTTTTCAGTGAGGTTAGATTAAATGACTGAGTGTGTTTATTTTGATTAGATAGGAAGGCAATTATTTCATAAGTATCGCGATCACTGATCAGGTAAATATCAGGAGCGTAATTGGGATTATATATTTCAAGGTCAGCGACACGATTAATTACATTATCAATAAGTCTCTCAGTTTTTTCGTCAAGCGTTGCATCTGAATAAATGTTTAAATTCCTGTATTGTTTATGATAATCAAAATAAAAAGACGGCGAGGAAAGAACATATAGAAGTCCTGCGGCTAAAATAATTACCAGAACAACAATTCTTATAATCCACCTGATGAGATACTTAAGGAAATTTTTCATATTCATTCCTGTAAATGTGACTTTAATTTAACCAAATTTATCATTTTGGCAAATTGATTGAATCACACATAAGGGTGTTCATCACACCCTTTTAATAGATGAATATTCGAATATTCTACCACGCGTATCCGATATCAAATCTTAACGCCGGAACTGAACCATTGTATGAATCAAAATCGTCATCGTCACTTACATTACCGGAATAATAATCAATTCCGATTCCCAGTCCCATTGCAAACTGATCGGATGGGAACCATTGCCATCCGACTAAGGCGCCGAATGAAAAAGGCTGGATTTCAATATCGCCGCTATGGATATAATTATAGGAAATATTGGGTGCAAAATAAAATCCGCGCATATTTTTTCCCGAAGGATAAAACCTTAGCTCTGCATTTACCCCTATTCCGTCAAGTCCGCCAATTGTTGGTGTTTGCACACCAACACCGGTAATTACTTGTTCGCTAATTTTTGTGTAATAAGTAATGTTGTAGAAAATGAGAAACTTAAGAGGGTTAATGCTAATCATATGATTTCTTGGTGTGACATCTTCAGTCTCGGATAAAACAACAGATTCAGTTTTTATTGTGTCCCCGGTTTCTGTATTAATTGTTGTTCTTATCTCGATAGTTTTTTCCTGACTGAGTAAATCAACCGATAAGAATAGAAATAATATTACTGTGAGAAAATATTTCATCTGTTCACCATAATTGTTGTTTTGAAAATGCTTTCGGTACTTAGACAGAGAAGATTACAAAAAAGGTGACTCAGGCACCTTAGAATTCTTAAATTTCATGAAGTAATGTAGGTTCAAATCAAAAGATAATCCAGCACATAATTAAATAATTACATGCTATTTTATTTCTCAACTGAATAGGCTAATTTAGCTGGTAATTTGAGTTCGATATGCATTATCCAAAAACGGGAAATATTGTTGTGGAAGGAATTATTTTTGATATAAAAAAATACGCAGTTCATGATGGACCGGGAATAAGAACGACAATCTTTTTCAAGGGCTGTCCTTTGAGTTGCCTCTGGTGTCATAATCCTGAGAGTCATGTTCCTGATCCTGAAATTTTAAGAGTTAGACGAAAAGTTGCAATGAATGAATTTCGCGAATGTGATGAACTGATCGGGAAGCGAATATCTGTTCATGATTTAGTTGCTGAGATAGAGAAAGACTTATTGTTTTATGAAGAATCGGGTGGCGGTGTTACTTTTTCAGGAGGGGAACCTTTTTTGCAGACAGAGTTTCTATTGAGTACACTCCGGGAATGTAAAGAAAGAAATATCAGCACTGTGGTTGATACATCCGGTTTTACTGCATTCGAAAATATAGAAAAAGTTGTTTCATTCACGGATTTATTTCTTTACGATTTAAAAATTATAGATGATGGCGAACATTGGAAATATACCGGTGTATCGAACCAACTTATCTTAGAAAATCTTATCAAACTTTCAAAACTGACGAAAAATTATCGGGTTAGAATTCCTTTAATTCCTCTTATCACAGATAGGCCTGAAAATCTTTCACAAATTGTAAAATTTTTGCAGAAATTGAATACTTTACCAGAGATTGATGTTTTACCATATAATGAAATTTGTGCTGGAAAATACGAGCGGTTCAATCGCAAATACGAGCTTGGTGAAATGGTAACTCAGTCAGAGGAAAAGTTGAGTGAGATCGTTTGTTACCTTGAAAAAAATGGTTTTAAAGTAAAAGTAAAAGGCTGAAAAATGAATGAGCGAATAAAAAAATTACGGGAACAGTCATTGCGGGCCGTACCGAGAATAACCTGCGAAAGAGCACAATTATTAACCGAGTTTTATAAAACAAATGAAGCAAGTAAAGTATCAATTCCCGTTGGAAGAGCGCTGGCATTCAAGTATATATTATCGAATAAAAAAATATGTATCAATGATGGTGAGTTGATTGTCGGAGAGAGAGGACCAGAGCCAAAACTGACGCCGACTTATCCTGAGCTTTGCACGCACAGTCAGCAGGATTTTGAAATATTACACAATCGTGAAAAAGTATGGTTTAGAGTGGATGAAGAAACAAGGAAGATTCAGAGAGAATTGATTGAACCTTTCTGGAAAGGAAGGTCAATCCGCGATCGGATTTTTGAAGAAGTCGACCAAGAATGGAAAGATGCCTATTCCACAGGAATTTTTACTGAATTTATGGAACAGCGTGCTCCTGGTCATACTGTCCTCGATGATAAAATCTACAAAAAAGGGATGCTGGATTTTAAGAAAGAAATTGATGAATCAATTCAATCATTAGATTTTTACAATGATTCGCGAGCTTTTGAAAAAAGAGAACAATTAAAAGCTATGTCAATTGCAGCTGATGCAATTATACTGTATGCTGAAAGGTATTCTCACGAATTAAGTAAAGCCGCACGAAATGAAAAAGATAAAAAACGCTCTGAAGAATTATTGAAAATGTCGGAAATCTGCAAACGAGTTCCGGCTCATTCCCCACGGAATTTATGGGAAGCTTTGCAATATTACTGGTTTATTCATTTAGGAGTAATCACTGAACTTAACACTTGGGATTCATTTAATCCTGGTCGTCTTGACCAGCATCTTAACCCTTTTTATAAGAAGGATTTAGAGGAGAATACTTTAACAGAAGAATCGGCTAAAGAGTTGCTAATGTCCTTCTGGATAAAATTTAATAATCAACCGGCGCCACCAAAAGTCGGGGTAACTGCACAGGAAAGTAATACGTACACTGATTTCTGTTTGATAAACCTCGGTGGTGTAGATTCCGAAGGTAAAGATGCAACAAATGAAATG
>CAZEXO010000160.1:0-8867 GCA_964516545.1 uncultured Melioribacteraceae bacterium | reverse complement strand
GGTCTTGTTGTTGCTATGATTCTTCAGGTCTTCTACAATTATTTCGTATCAAGAATTGACAGATTAGTCGCAGATATGGAAGAAAGTTCAATTGAATTGATTGACGCTTTGTATGAACTCAAAAAATAATTTTATTGACCAAAAAACAGTACGAGAATAATAATCATGGTTAAAATTAAAAAAAGAAAACTGGGAGAGCCTGAAATACCGAGCAGTTCTATGGCTGATATCGCATTCTTGCTGCTGATTTTCTTCCTGGTATCAACCGTTATTGATGTGGATACAGGTATCGGTATGACTCTGCCGGAGTGGCAGGACGAGATTACTGAAGCTAGGGTTTCTAAAGAAAGAATGGCTGCTTTGAATGTTAATGAGTTTGGCGATGTTCTTTTGGATAATAAAGTTATCGCCATACCTCAGATCAAAGAAACACTTAGACAAAGAATCGTTGATAAAATCAATTTACCAACTAATAAAAAACTTATAGTCTCGGTTAAAACAGACCGTAAGACAAATTACAACTTGTATATTCAAACCCTCGATCAGGTAAAAGCAGCATATTTTGGTGTAAGAGAAGATTACGCAATGACAACATGGGGCAAAAAACTCGTTGATTGTAATGAAGAGGAAAATGAAGAGTTGAAAGATAAAATCCCGATAATTATTTCTATTGCGGAACCGGAAAGGGTTAATAGATAAAAGGAGTCTGTTAGAATGAAATTTCAAAAGAAAAGAGCTTCTACAAAGCAAACTATTCCAACTGCTTCTATGCCAGATATTATTTTCATGCTTCTTTTATTTTTTATGGTTACGACAACCTTAAGAGAAGTTGATGTATTGGTTCAGTTTAGATTACCTGAAGCTGAATCGATTGAAAAAATTGAAAATAAAAGACTTGTTGCTTATCTCTGGATCGGCACTGACAAACGTATTCAGGTTAATGATAGTATTGTTAAAGTAGAAGATGTACAGAATATCATGTATAAAAAACGTCAGGATTTACCAAATGTTATTGTTTCAATCAGAGCAGATAAAAACTCTGATATGGGAATTATTACTGATATTCAACAGGAATTACGGAAAGCCTTTTGCCTTCGTATAAATTATTCGGCAATGGTCAAATTGTAATTTTAGTAAGTTTATTTTTAACAGGCAGGTTATTTCAGAATGGCCTGCCTTTTTTTTTGAGGTGTGAAATGGGACTAAAAGAAAAAATCAACGATGACATGAAAGAAGCGATGAAATCCGGTGATAAAGCCCGACTTCAGACCATTCGCTCCATAAGAGCTTTGATTCTCGAATTCGAAAAAAGCGGATCGGATAAGGTGATTACTCCCGAAGTCGAACTCAATATGCTGACCTCTGCCGCAAAAAAAAGAAAAGAAAGTATCGAACAATATCGAAATGGAGGCAGAATTGATCTTGTTGAAATTGAGGAGAACGAATTAAGAATAATCCAGGAATATCTGCCGAAACAATTAACTGAAGATGAAATACTCATTGAAATCAAAAAAGTTGCTGCTGAAGTAGGCGCTTCAACAAAAAATGATTTACCGAAACTTATGCCTGTAATTATGAAAAATCTTAAGGGTAAAGCTGACGGGAAAGTTATAAAAAATCTTGTCGATTCATTTTTAGGAAATAATTGAATTATTTTGATTACATAATTTTAGCTGTCCTGACAGTCGGTTTTATATTAGGTTTTAAAGATGGCATGGTCAGGAAAATTATCGGACTCCTTGGAATAGTTATAGGAATTATTGTCGCCATAAAGTATTCAGGGTTTATTGGTTCTTTAATTTCTCCTATATTTAACGACGAAATTTATCTTGCTGAAATAGTTGCCGGATTTCTGATTTTTGTGGGAATTATTTTTATTGCATCATTGATAAAACGAATTATTCACCCGTCAGATAAAGTAAATAAGTTTCTTAATCAGTTTCTCGGTGGAATAACCGGAGCGATTCAGATATTGGTTTTTCTGAGCGCTTTTCTCTTATTCCTTGATATTTTTAGCATTCCCTCCTCACAAGTAAGAGATGAATCACTATTATACGGTAAGGTTTATTCAATAATTCCCGGAGCCATCGATCTGATAGCCGGAGAAAATGAAAATTCCAGACAATTCATAAAAAAATATATTGAAGCAAAAGACACAGCTTCATTCATACAAGAAAAAGATACTACTATTACTTCGGAAAAAGATGATGATAGCAAAGGAAATACTCGATAAACTAGAATATCAAAAGATACTTGATCATGTCGCCAGATACACAAACACAGAAAACGGTAAGCAAATTATACTCGATCAGCTTCCTTACGCAAGTATGGAAGAAATTGTCAGACAGGGTAATTACGTTTCTGAAGCTAAAGAAATTTTAAGAAAGATATTCCACCCATTGATTTTATTCCTGACCTAAATGAGAGTCTGGCAAAAAGCACCATCGAAGGAACATTTCTTGATGTTAAGGTTATTCAGGAAATCTTAAATCTCGCAATTATATCGAGAAAATTATTTCAATTTCTGTCTTCTGAAGAAGAATTTGGCATGATTAAAAAAGATCTGGCTGCAGATTTGTTTGTGGATAAAGTATTCGAAAAACATATTTCAGATATATTCGACCAGAATGGACAAATACGTGATAATGCTACTGATGAGTTGAGAAAAATTCGTCGCGAAATAAGGGACAAGGAAGAAAATCTCAGAAAAGTTGTGGGCAAAATTCTGAAAAAAATGAGTGAATCATTTTTGGTTCAGGATGAATACGTAACGCAGCGAGACGGCAGAATGGTCTTACCTGTTAAAGCTGAATATAAAAGAAGTGTAAAAGGATTTATTCATTCTGAATCAGCAACCGGTCAAACTGTATACATTGAACCGGAAGAAACTCTGGAATTAAATAATGAGATTCTATCCTTAGGTTTTGCCGAGAAAAGAGAAATTGAAAGAATACTTCGAGGCTTGACACGAAAGATTGGCGAAAATAGCCTTAAGCTGCGATCTTCACTCCGAAAAATTTCTGAAATTGATTCTGTTTTTGCAAAGTCAAGATACAGCATGGAGATTATCGGATCATTTCCGGGGTTGGATGAGAATTTGCCATTCTCAATTCTTGAAGGAAGACACCCGATATTATTAAAAAAACTTGGTAGAGAAAAAACTGTTCCCCTAAATCTCGAGATAAAAGATGAAAATGTAATACTTATCACGGGTCCAAACGCGGGTGGTAAAACAGTTGTCTTAAAAACTGTGGGATTACTTACATCTTTGGTGATGTCTGGAATTCATGTCCCGGTAAATCCTGATTCAAATTTTCACTTCATGAATGATATCCTTATTGATGTAGGTGATTATCAATCAATTGAAGATGATCTCAGTACATTCAGCGCCCATCTTTCAAATATCAAAAATATATTAAATAAGGCGGATGATAAATCGCTTATTTTAATTGATGAAATCGGAACGGGAACAGATCCTTCTGAAGGATCTGCAATTGCTACGGCAGTTTTAATTTTACTTCGTGATAAAGGATGCAAAGTTCTTGCCACAACACATCACGGGAATCTTAAGTTAACAGCAAATTCGCTGAAGGGTTTTCAAAATGCTTCCATGGAATTTGACACTGCTAACTTAATACCGACTTATAGATTCAACCAGGGACTTCCCGGAAGCAGTTATGCTTTTGAGGTTGCAGAAAGAATAGGTTTTGATAAACTCTTTACTGATCATGCAAAAAGTTATCTTGATACTGATAAATCCAAAGTTGAGGAATTACTAATCGACCTTGAAACAAAAGCACGGGATTTACAACTGAAGCTAAATAGACTTGAAATTGAAAATGCCCGACTTGCCGGATTAACCAGATTATACGAAGAAAAGAACAAAAAACTTGAAGAACAAAAAAATAAAATTCTTGAAGAAACAAAACATCAGGCTGACATTTATTTAAGAGATATTAACAAAACAGTCGAATCAGCAATTAAAAACATCCGTGAATCCAATGCCAGCAAAGAAATTGTTAAAGAAGAGCGTGAAAAAATTACTCAGATAAAAGTAAAACATGAAGAATTGAAAAAGACTACTGAAAAACATAATGTTAAAGATTATGTTCCTAAGGTTGGGGATTATGTAAAAATCAAAGACACGGCGACTTCCGGAGAAATTCTTGAAATTGATGAGTTAAAAAACAGGGCGGTAATTAGCGCAGGAAGTATAAAAGTCCAGGTTAAAATGACTACCTTGATTCCCGCGAAAGAAGAAAACCAGAATATAAGTTCCTATGGCTATGAAACTTATATTCCAAGTATTGTTAGTTACCGTCTGGATATAAGAGGTAAAAAACCCGAAGAAGCAGAGTTTGAGGTTGTCAGATTTATCGACGACGCGTATTCTGCCGGAACTGACAGAATAGAGATTGTTCATGGCAAAGGAACGGGCGCCTTAAAAATGAGCGTTCATCAGATTTTAAAACATCATGAACATGTTTCAAAATTTTATTACGCCAATATTGAATATGGCGGAGAGGGAATTACAATAATAGAACTTAAATAAGGAATATTAATTTTTGAACAAATGACAGCTCTGATGAATTTCAAATTCAATATTCATTATTGCTTTTCATATTAACAAATTGTTATATTCCTTTCATCACTTCACAAAAACAAACAAAATGAGGAGGCTTCGTGTCTAAGAGATTACAACTCTTATTGGTAATTATTCTATCTACTGCTACCATTTTTGCAGGGGGATTTCAAATTAATGAGCATGGGGCTCGTGCAATGGCCATGGCCGGTGCTTTTACAGGTTTAGCAAATGATGCTTCAGCCGTGCACTTCAACCCAGCCGGTATTACACAATTAAAAGGAACACATTTTTCTGCAGGAACTACATTAATTTTGCCAAGTATTAAATTCACAGGAATATCAGGGGATAATAGTTCAAATCCATTTATCCCGGCTTCTGCTGAATACGAAATGGAATCAAAAGTCTTTACACCGATTAACTTTTATGTAACACAACAATTAACTGAGGATTTATTTGTTGGTCTAGGTGTAAATAATCCCTATGGACTCGGAACACAATGGGGAAATACATGGCCGGGCAGATATATAGCCGGTAAAACAGAAGTAAGAACTTTCTTCTTCAATCCGGTTGTAGCTTACAAAATCTCCGATCAACTTTCAGTAAGCGCTGGTTTTGTTTACGCTTATGGTGATGTAACGATAGAAAAAAATCAGGCATTAGCAGATCCTGTAACACATGCACCAAAGAATGATGCTCAGGTCAGCCTTGAAGGTGATGGAACCGCGATGGGTTTTACTGCTGGTCTGTTATTCACTCCAACACAAACAACTTCTATCGGCGTTAGTTTCAAGAGTGAGACAACTTTTGAATTTGAAGGTACTGCAACGACAACTCCGCCAACACTTGATTTTGTTCATCCTCTTGCCGGTAATATGTCAATTCCTTTGCCAACCGGAGATATTAAAGCTGAGCTCACAACACCAATGAATGTAACTGTAGGTTTCGCCTATAAAGGTGAAGGAACAACTTATACAGGCGATATTCAATGGATCGGCTGGTCAAGCTATGATACTTTAGCAGTTGATTTCCAAACTTATCCATCGGATCCAACAAATCCTGCTTCTGCACCTTTGAGATCGGCTGCTCCGCGTGAATATAAAAATACCTACATATTCAGACTTGGCGCTGAGCATGTTATGTCCGATGATTTTACTTTAAGAGGCGGCTTGTTATATGATCTTAATCCTGTTCCTGATAAAATGGTAGAACCAACATTACCTGATTCCGACCGTTTAGGAATCAACATCGGATGTGGTTATAAATTAATGGATAACCTCACAGTTGACGTTGCTTACATGTTCTTATTATTCATGGAAAGAGAAATCTCAGATACTGAAGTTATGTCAGGTCACTTAATCCCTGTGGAATTTACGGGTAAATACAACTCCTATTCACATTTGCTTGGAGTTAGTTTTAATTATGCATTGTAATATTCTTTCTTGATTATTACAGGATTTTCAATAAATTAGGGATGATTAGTATCATCCCTTTTTATTTATAACAAGTGAGAGGATTATGAAATTCTTTTCGGAAATAACTCTACTAGTATTAATCGTAAGCTTTCTTGTTTCTTGCTCTGGTTCGGAAGAATCAACAGCTGAAAGTTCTGACAACGACCAGGAGATTTATATTTTTGATGACTCATTGGCAGATTCAAGTAAAATCACGGAAATGGAGCCTGTAAAAATTGATACAGTTGAGACCGTAATTTCAAAACCTAATGAACATATTGTTCAGGTCGGCGCTTATACAACCGAAGAACGAGCGCAAAGATTTGTAATGCTTAATCAGAATGCCATTGAATGGAAAATGAAAATTTCCTATAGCACAAAAGTTCAGCTTTGGGTAGTTCAATTACCCGGATTTACGACAAGGGCGGAAGCTGAAATTGTTAGAAACAAACTCTGGAAATTGCCTAAATTCCAGGACGCATTTATTGTTCCTGAAGGATGAACATGTCACCATTTATTAATAATCTAGTTGTATCAGTTATTACTGTTATCTATGTATTTGCTGTTGTTGCAATTATGGATTTTCTGGTAAGAAAGGGACTAGCTCAGGATTTATCAAGAAAGATCGTGCATATCGCTGCTGCCTCGTGGTTATTGTGTTGGTATTTTATTGATTTCTCCCATTGGTCACAATACTTTAATATACTACCGGCGGTTATCTGGTGTACGCCTCCATGACCCATCAATACATCTTCGACTACCAAAGGTTTTTTTGCTCCACCTGAAGATGACGCTGTAAGAACAATGACCAGAACTGGTGATCGAAAAGAATTATTACGCGGACCGCTATATTTTACCATTGTTATGTGCCTGATGGGTACTTATTTCTTGAATACTGAATACGCATTAATTACGATGGGAATATTGGGATGGGGAGATGGACTAGCGCCGGTTATCGGTACACGTTTCGGAAAAATAAAATATAAAGTACTCGCGGAGAAAACTTTAGAAGGGAGTATAACATTTCTGGTATTTGGTATTTTAGGAGCTGTGTTATTTTGTGGATTAATGTGCGGAGAATTCTCATTAAATAAAATTGTGATAATAGCTGCGGCATCAACTTTGATTGAAGCTGTTTCTCCAAAAGACCTTGACAATCTTTTAATTCCTGTGACAACTTACCTTATTTATTTGATTGTCTGATTCCAATTTTTATCAGGAAATGTTATTTGTTAATCATTACTCATAACTTTAAATTGCTGTCATATTTTCGGAAATTATTATAAATCAATTACTAAATGTAAGGGAGGATTGATTGGCTTTTTCACTCAACAAAATTATGCTCATTGGTAATTTGGGTCAGGACGCTGAAACCAGATTCACAACAAATAATTTAGCTGTAACGAACTTTTCCGTGGCTACGCAGAATAGTTATAAGGGAAAGGATGGAAACTGGGTAAATGAAACTACATGGCATAATGTAGTCGCTTTCAGCTTGTCAGATTACATGAAAGAAAACCTTAAAAAAGGTAAAAAAGTATTCGTCGAAGGACGACTCTCGAAAAGAGATTATACTGATAAAGAAGGAATAAAAAGATATTCAACAGAAGTAATCTCTGAAAAAATTATTCCGCTTGATGCCAGAGGTGGTGAAGGTTTCAGCGGCGGCGAAACATATTCCGAACCGCCTGCAAGCAATAATGCCGATAGCAAACCCGAAGATGACGATTTACCGTTTTAATTCTCATGTTCAACAAAATAAGGTGAAATATTTTTGGACGTTGGCTGGTATTATAGTTTGATTATCCTCCTTGTTTTATTAATTCTTTCAGCCTTTTTTTCCGGATCAGAGGTAGCGTTTTTTTCATTGAATAAAAAAACGCTGAAGGAGCTAAAAGAGGATAATTCTCTGCTATCAAGATATATTCTGAGTTTGTTGGAATTCCCCAGAAGATTACTCATAACGGTTCTGATCGGGAATACATTCGTTAATGTTCTTGCTTCGATTGTGGCTGTGACTCTTGCCATTAATATCGCTGGTGAGTATGGCGTTTCAATTGATTTAATGCTTCTTGTCCAGATTGTTCTTCTTACTATTTTAATTCTGATATTCGGTGAGATAAGTCCGAAAGTATGGGCGAATAAAAATCCGTTGCTTTTTTCGAAAATAGTTGTGGTCCCGCTATATTGGCTAAGTGTACTCATCTACCCGGTTAGTAAAATTTTAGCAGATATCATGAAAGTAACAACATCAAAATTGAGAACTAACAAATCGAAGGGAGCTCTGAATTCAACTGAATTGACGGAGCTTGCCGAACTCAGCGTTGAAAAAGGATCACTCGAAGAAGATGAACATGAATTGATAAACGGACTTGTTAGTTTTAAAACTGTTACGGTTCGCGAGGTAATGACTCCCCGAGTGGATATATCTGCAATTTCGGTAAACACATCTTACAGTGAATTAACAAGAATAATAACTGAATCCGGGCATAGCCGAATTCCTTTGTATGAAAATGATCTTGATAATATCATCGGAATTATATACGCAAAAGATTTATTGAAAATAATCGGAAGGGAAAGAGAGCAAAAGGAATTATCACTCAGAAGAATTGCCCGCGAAACAATTTTTGTTCCCGAGACAAAACTTATTAGCGAACTCATGCGCGAATTCCAATCGAAAAATTTACATGTCGGGATTGTAGTTGATGAATACGGCGGAACGTCTGGTCTGATTTCACTAGAGGATATTTTAGAAGAGATTGTCGGCGAAATAAGAGATGAATATGATGTTGAAGAAACACCGATAACCAAAATAGATGAAAATAACTATA
>CAZEXO010000159.1:0-9079 GCA_964516545.1 uncultured Melioribacteraceae bacterium | reverse complement strand
TAATAATTGTTATCTGGTATGGCGGCGGACTTGTAATCCAGGGAGTTCTGACTATCGGTGAAATACTGGCCTTCGCAGCTTACCTGTCACTTCTCATTTGGCCTGTAATTGCGCTTGGCTGGGTTATGAATCTGATTCAGCAGGCTTCGGCAAGTATGAAACGTCTTGACAAAATATGGGCTGAACCATTTGAAATTACGAATAATAATTTAACGCGTTATTCAATGAATTCGATTCGCGGAAAAATCGAATTCAAAAATGTTTCATTCAGGTACAATAATAATTTCTCAAATGTTCTTGAGAATATATCTTTCACAATTCCGAAAGGCGCTACGGTCGCGTTTATCGGTCACACGGGTGTGGGTAAATCTTCACTCGTAAACCTCATTCCCAGATTCTATGATGTCACCGAGGGGAAAATTTTGATTGATGATGTTGATGTTAAAGCAATTCCTGTTTCTGTATTAAGAAGAAATATCGGCATGGTTCATCAGGAAACGTTTTTATTCTCCGACACGCTGCGAAATAATATTTTGTACGGATTGAAAGATAAAAATGAAGAAGTTGTCATAAGATCGGCAAAAATATCGAGGCTTGATAAAGATGTTGAATCCTTTCCCAACGGATACGAAACAATTCTTGGTGAGAGAGGAATAACACTATCAGGCGGACAAAAACAGCGCGCCTGTCTTGCGCGCGCAATCGCCATCGATCCGAAAATACTGATTCTCGATGATTCCTTTTCTGCCGTTGACACAAACACCGAGGAAGAAATTCTTCAGAACCTGAAAGAATTTATGAAAGGGAGAACAAGCATTATTATCAGTCACCGGATTTCCACAGTCAAAGAAGCCGACAGAATTTTTGTTCTTGATAAAGGTAAAATTGCCGAACAGGGAAGACATGAAGAACTTGTTACCCTTGGCGGAATTTATGCCGAACTTTATTATAAACAATTATTGGAAGAAGAATTGGAGGAATTGAAATAGTATGCCAGCCAAAATTAAAATCGCATTTTTTTCTCTGCCGGATAAAGAGAAAAAATTTCTCCGAAAAAAATTTGATAAGACAAAATATGAACTTTTCTTCTTCAGCAAATCGATAACGGATAACGAGGAAATAATAAAAAGTGTTGATGTGATTTCAACATTTATTTACGACAAAGTTGAAAAAAGTATTTTCGAGAGAGCTAAAAAACTAAAATTAATTGCCACGCGAAGCACGGGTTACAATCATATTGATCTGAACTACGCGCGAAAAAAGAAAGTATCAGTTTGTAATGTTCCGTATTACGGTGAGAACACAGTGGCTGAGCATACATTTGCCCTGATACTTGCTCTTTCAAGAAATCTTCACAAAGCTTATGTACGTTCGCAGCAAAGTAATTTTTCACTTGACGGATTGCGCGGTTTTGATTTGAGAGGGAAAACATTGGGTATTATTGGAGCCGGAAGCATTGGAATGCACGTCATGAAAATTGCCAAAGGTTTCGGAATGAAAGTTATTGCTTATGATATTATGAAAAATCATGTTCTGGCCGAAATGATGGATTTCAGATACGTTAACCTTCCGGAACTTCTGAATCAATCCGATATAATTACATTACATTGCCCGTACAATGAAAAAACGCATCACCTCATCAACATGAATAATATAGAACAGGTGAAACACGGAGTACTGTTTATAAACACAGCTCGCAACGGAATAATCGAACCAAAAGCTTTGTACCATGCCATCGATAAAGGTATTTTTGGCGGCGCCGGACTTGATGTTTTTGAGGGCGAGGAACTTTTCAGCGAAGAAAATCAGATGCTTACAAAAAACGTTTCGGTGAAAAATATTGAAGCGCTGCTGAAGAGAAACCTTTTACTAAGAAGAGAAAATGTAATTATCACTCCGCATATGGCTTTTGATTCACACGAAGCCGTTGAGAGAATCCTTCAGACAACGGTGGAAAATATCTACGCCTTTTTTGAAAACAGAAATTATTATAAAGTGATCTGATGTCAGACAATAAAGATGACGAAATATTAGGCAAAGCATACGACGCCAGGCTGATGAAAAGACTTCTCGGTTACGTGAAGCCCTATAAAAAATATGTAGTTGCCGCTATTCTGCTTAATGTTATTGTTGCAGCGCTGGGTCCTGTTCGTCCTTACTTAACAATGATCGCCATTGATGATTACATTGCAGTATCGGATTATAACGGATTAATATTAATTTCAGTGATATTACTGATATCACTGCTGCTTCAGGCTGTTATTCAGTATTTTCTTACCTATTACACTGAATTAATGGGTCAGAAGATTATTTATGATTTACGGATTAAAATATTCGCCCATGTACAAAAACTGGCTCTTAAGTTTTTTGATAAGACGCCTATCGGAAGAATGGTTACGCGGGTTACAAATGATGTTGAAGCTCTGAATGAATTGTTCTCCAGCGGGATTGTGACTGTCTTCAGCGATATTTTTATTATCCTCTGGATTTTTATTTTCATGTTTACAATGGCGTGGGATTTGTCTCTTGTTACTTTATCGGTTTTACCCGTGCTTTTTTATGCTACCTTCTTATTCAGGAAGAAAGTCCGCGAATCATACCGCGATGTCAGATTCCATCTCGCGCGGCTGAATTCATATATGCAGGAGCATATTACGGGAATTAATGTTGTTCAGACATTCACAAAAGAAAGTGATGAAATAAAAAAATTCAACGAAATTAATGCAGACCACAGAACCGCTCATATTCATTCGGTATTTTATTATGCAATATTTTTTCCGACCGTGGAAATTTTAAGCTCCGTTGCTTTAGCATTAATTATCTGGTATGGCGGGGGCGAAGTGTTATCGGGGTATTTAACTGTCGGAGTTCTTTTTGCGTTCATCCAATATACTGAAATGTTTTTCCGTCCCATTCGTGATTTATCTGAAAAATATAATATCATGCAAACAGCCATGGCTTCATCCGAACGGATATTTAAATTACTTGATAACGATACGATAATTAAAAATCCAACCGAACCTAAGAAAGTGAATCAGGTTAAAGGTGAAATTGAATTTAAAAATGTATGGTTTGCCTATAATTCCGAAGAGTATGTACTGAGAGATGTTTCGCTGAAAATTAATCCCGGAGAAACAGTTGCCATAGTAGGCGCAACAGGCGCGGGTAAAACAAGTATAATAAATATTCTTACGCGATTTTATGATATTAATAAAGGCTCAATATGTATTGACGGAATAAATATTGCGGATATTGATAAACGGGATCTGAGAAAATATATCTCAATTGTCTTGCAGGATGTTTTTCTTTTCTCTGGAACAATTAAATCCAACATAAGTCTCGGTAATCCTGAAATTACGGAAGAGATGATAATTCAGGCAGCGAAGACTGTCGGCGCTCATAAATTTATTTCCGAATTACCGGATGGTTATGATGAGACAGTAAAAGAAAAGGGAGCTACTTTAAGCGTCGGACAGAAACAATTAATTTCATTCGCGCGGGCGTTGGCTTATAATCCTCAGATTCTTATTCTGGATGAAGCAACATCAAGCATCGATACTGAAACTGAAACAATAATCCAAAACGCTATTGAAAAACTTCTTGTCGGAAGAACTTCGATAGTGATTGCTCACAGATTATCCACAATTCAAAATGCCGATAAAATTATTGTTATGCACAAAGGCGAGATAAGAGAAATCGGCACCCACCAGCAACTTCTGACCCAAAAAGGTATTTATTACAAGTTGTACCAACTCCAGTATAAAGATCAGGAATTGATCAAAACACAATAGGAGAGAGAATGAAACCAACAGGATACATGACCATCCAACGGCATATTCTTGAAGGTGAAAGCAGACACCCTGAGGCAACGGGTGAGTTTTCTTCATTATTAACCGATTTGGCTTTAGCGGCAAAAGTTATTTCTCTGGAAGTTAACAAAGCGGGTCTTGTTGATATTCTCGGTTTTACCGGTGATAAAAATGTGCATGGCGAAAAAGTAAAAAAGCTTGACATTTTTGCTCACGAAACTTTGTTGAAATCGATGGAGTACGGCGGACATTTTTGCGTGATGGCATCCGAAGAGGAAAAAGACATTATTCATATTCCCCAAAAACACAGGATAGGAAAATATGTTTTGATTTTTGATCCGCTTGACGGCTCTTCAAATATCGATGTGAATGTTAGTATCGGTACGATTTTTTCAATCTACAGACGCGTGACTCCTGAAGGATTGCCCGGCGCTCTCGAGGATTGTTTACAAAAAGGCGTTAACCAGGTTGCCGCCGGATATATATTGTATGGATCGAGCACTATTATGGTTTACACCACCGGCGAAGGGATTTACGGATTTACACTTGATCCTTCCTTCGGTGAGTTTTTACTTTCACATGATAATTTCAGAATTCCTAAACGAGGACGCATTTACAGTATCAACGAAGGTAACTATAAATACTGGCGTCAGGGATTGAAAAATTACATTAAGTATCTTCAGGATATCGATAATCTTAACGGAGAACCGTATTCAGCGCGTTACATCGGATCGCTAGTTGCTGATATTCATCGTAATCTTTTATGCGGAGGAATTTTTATTTATCCGGCTGATAAACGCCATCCGAAGGGGAAATTACGATTAATGTACGAATGTAATCCGATGGCAATGATTGTTGAAGCAGCCGGTGGGCGGGCTACAGATGGAAAAAACCGAATTCTGGAAATCAAGCCTGAATCACTTCACCAGTGTTCACCGATTTTTATCGGAAGTGAAGAAGATGTGCTTCTTGTTGAAAAGTTTTTACGCGAAGAGGAATAGAACATTATTTACAGAACGAGAGACGGTAAAAGTTAGGTCAGAAAAACTGTATGAAACTTTGCGCCTCGAGGCAAAAAAAGAATTATTACTCGCGTAAAGAAATATTATTTCTAAGACATTAATTAAGTTTTGAAATCCCTTCGGTCAGTTTAGCAGCCAACTCAGTTTTGCCGATACCTGTAATTTTAATTTTAGTACTGTTCACCAGCACTTCCGGCGCATCACCATCACCAAGTAAATATTTGTAAAGCCCAAAACTGAGTCTGTATCTGTCATTAGGAATAGGAATAAAATCCTGCAGCGAATCTATAAGTGTATAAACTTTTTTCTCGATCGAATCCGGGGGGAATTCTTTTACCGGAGGAGGCGGTTTGGTTGCCATAAAATATCCTCGTTCTTTTGGGAGCTAAAATACAAATAGTAAAAGAAAAACCCAACTGCTTTAAGAACTTGAGTTTTTTAACTAAATTTAATTCCTAAAAAATGGGGCAAACATTTATAAGTATAAAAATATCTTAATTATTCGTTTCAGCTCTCTGGGAGATGTACTGCTTACAAGCCCTGTTATTAGAGCAGTCAGTAAGACTTATCAGGAAGCAAGTCTTCATTTTCTAGTCCGCAAAGAATATTCGGATGTAGTAAAGTATAATCCTCATCTGAAAACTATCATTGAATATAACAGTGCGGAATCTCTCGATGAAGTTATAGGAAAATTATCACAGTTGGAGATTGATTTTGTTATTGATTTGCAGAATAATTTCAGAAGCAGAAAAATTGTCAGAAAGATAGGCGTTAAGAAAGAAAAATTTATTAAACCCACTATTTCGAAAATTTTGCTTGTTAAATTCGGACTGAACCAATATGACAGTATAAAATCTATTCCTGAATTATACGCAACAAATCTTCATGGAGTTGAACTTGACGACAAAGGACTCGATCTTTTTTTATCTCCCGATATTTCCTCTTCTCTTCTTTCCCAAAAAAATCTGATTGGCTTTTGCCCGGGAGCGAAACATTTTACCAAACGCTGGCCTGCTGAATATTATATTGAACTTGGGAAACAACTCGTGAAAAGCGGATTTGATGTTGTTTTATTCGGTGGGTTGGATGATATAGAATTATGTGATTTTATTGCAGGACAAATTCCGGGTTCTATTAATACTCAACATGAAAATAATGTTTTACGGATTGCCGCGGATATGAAAAGATGCAAAGCTATTGTTTGCAATGACACTGGATTAATGCATGTGGCTTCAGCTTTAAATATACCCTTGCTGACAATTTTCGGTTCATCGGTAAAAGAATTTGGTTTTGCACCATATAAATCCGCAAATTTGCTTCTTGAAAATAATTATTTATCGTGCAGACCATGCAGTCATATTGGAAAGGCGAAATGTCCCAAAAAACATTTTGACTGTATGAGAAAAATCACTCCTGATTATGTAATGAGTGAAATGCAAAACTTTATTCGGGAATTATGACAACTATTTGGTTTTCAATTTATAATATTCTTTTAGTTCCTGCCCTATATTTATTTTTTAGAGCCGCCGCATTCTTCAATCGGAAAATACGGGAAGGTGTTGAAGATAGAAAACAATTATTTCACAAACTGGAAAAAGATTTAGCTCAACTTGACAGGAATAAAAAACTTGTCTGGTTTCACTCAGCATCAATGGGCGAATTCGAACAGGCAAAACCCATTATTGAAAAACTGAAATTTATGTATGATATAAATATTCTGATTACTTTTTTCTCTCCCTCTGGTTACAGAAATTCTCTTAAGTATAAGCACAAAGATTTGATTTCATATATTCCGTATGATTCTCCGACGCTTGTGAAAAATTTTATAAACATCGTTAATCCGGCGCTCGCGATTTTTATGCGATATGATTTTTGGCCGAATATTTTGAGATCACTAAATGAAAATAGAATTCCCGTTTTTCTCGTTGATGCAACAATGCGAGTTGATAACAAACGGAAATGGGGATTATCAAAATCATTCCATAAAATC
This sequence comes from uncultured Melioribacteraceae bacterium, assembly GCA_964516545.1. Classification (GTDB taxonomy): domain Bacteria; phylum Bacteroidota; class Ignavibacteria; order Ignavibacteriales; family Melioribacteraceae; genus JAHISV01. The sequence continues at coordinate 2,258 of CAZEXO010000159.1, read as the reverse complement.
CTTTTTTCATACTTCACAAAAATTCTGACTGTCTCTGATGAAGACCTGAAAAACTTCAAAGTTTTCGACATACCAGAAAAAAAACTTTCTTCAGTTGGTGATACAAGATTTGACCGGGTTTATAAAAAATATGAAAACGCGCGTGACCTTAAACTAATCGACGAAGAAATTTTCAGGAATAAAAAAGTAGTTGTACTGGGAAGTTCCTGGCCGTCTGATGAAGAAGTGATATTACCTTCCTTAAAAAAGCTGATGTGCGAAGATAATGAGCTGCGCGTAATCATTGTTCCGCATGAGCCTACTGTTGATCGTCTCGAAAAGCTTGAAGAGAACATGAACGGAACGCTCTCACACATCAGATTTTCGTTGATGAAAAATTATAATAATGAACAGGTAATTATTGTCGATTCCATCGGAATTCTTGTATCTCTTTATTATTATGCAGCGGTAGCTTACGTCGGCGGAAGTTTTAAACAGGGAATTCATAACGTATTGGAAGCCGCTGTTTATGGTATTCCGGTGTTATTCGGACCAAAAATAACCAACAGTCAGGAAGCTTTGAAATTAACAGAACTGGGATGTGGAATAGTTATTCCAACAACACACTCAGCCTCGGAGGTTTTTGGAAAATTAATTTATGATGAACCCGCGAGAAAAAATTTAGGACAAATCGCCTACAATTATGTTAATCAGAATATCGGAGCTACCGAGGAAATTATTAAGGAAATTTCAAAATATCTCGCCTGATGTCAAAAGCCTCTTGATTCCGCGACAGATTAAAACAGTTTCTTTAGTGTGCCTTATTTAATATTTTTAGAAAGCATAATACGAAACGGAAAATGGACAATATCTTTTTGGAAAATGTGCAGAATGAATCAACGAAATCTTTTCTGGAACACATCCCGGTCGGAATTGTTGTGTTCAACGCTGAAGGGATTATTTCACTCATAACTGAAAACTTTTTTCGTTTTGCTGTTTCAGGATATTCCGATTCCGGGTCATTACTTGGGAAAAATATTTTTGAAATAAATCTTTTTAACGAAATTGATATTCACAGTGATCTTGAGGGAATAAAAAACGGATACGGTTTCGAAAAGACTTTGGTTAATCAGAAGACACTTGACGGCGGTCAGCTTTCAATAATTGTTAAAGCATCTTCAATTCATGAAAACGATAAATATTTCGGCGGGATAATAATTGTTGAAGACGCAAAACTCGGTTTTGATAATTTCAGACAGGGTGTTAAAAGCATTAGCGAACTGAAAGAAATTTTATCAAGAGCAGCCGATTGTGTTGTTATTACTGATGAAAAAGGGAACATAAAAGATCTAACCGAGCGAATGAGATTTCAGGTTTCCGAAATTTTCGGAATCGCCCAGGGAGAAAACATTATTAGACAACTGCCCGCCTATCTGTCGGAAAAAATAACAGCGGTTTTGGAATCATCAAACAATCTTGCCGGACTGAATGAAAACATTGAAACAGATGAGCTGCTGATTAATATCAAAATGTTTTCAGCGCAGACTTCAGGATCAAGGGGAGGAGTATTTGTATTTCTCTTCACTGATCAGACATTAAGCGGCGCTGCCGGTTCGAAAATAACATCAGAGCTTGAAGAGTTAAGAAAGTATCAACAGATAGCTTCATCCGTTGTTGACGCGATAATTAATATTGACATCGAAGGAAATATCAATTTCTGGAATGAATCAGCCGAGAAACTTTTTGGATTTAAACGCAGTGCTGTTTACGGAAAATTTATCGGAAAAATATTACCTCTCTTCAATGAAAAATATTTCACTCAAATTAAAGATGAACTTAGAAAAAGTAATGTTTGGGAGAGTCGGCTTAAACTTGGCGCGGCTGATAAAACAGAATATTTTCAGGTGCGTCTCGGACTGATTAAGGAAGATAAAGAGTCAATTGTTATTCTTTGTACGAATATCACGCGTCAGGTTCAGCTTGAAAGACGTATCCGTCAGTCTGAAGAACGTTTCCGGGATATTGTTACAAATACTCAGGAATACATTTGCACGATTGATCTTAACGGAAAGATAACTTATGTAAATCCTTATTTTATCAGCGAGTTCGGTTATCATGAAGAAGAGTTTACAACATTAAATTTCACCGATCTGATTGAAAAAGAATATCTGAAAAAGGCATTAAAATAGAATATTTAGATGTAGGTAAAGGTAAATCTTTAAAGACGTTAATAAAAGTAAACAAATTATTAAAAAGAATAAAGCCCGACATAATACACA
>CAZEXO010000158.1:3530-9117 GCA_964516545.1 uncultured Melioribacteraceae bacterium | reverse complement strand
TCTTTTCTTGGATATACAGCGGCAAATAAATCTTCGCTTACTGATCGCCCCGGCTGGCTGCGGTTGACTCCTAAGAATAGTACCACAGCGAATACAATTACAAAAAACGATGGTGAGCATAATTACTCTTTGATCACACGTCTCGATTTTGATGCCCAAGCAGCTGCCGATGAAGCCGGTCTCTGGATTATGAGAGGTGACCAGACTATGTCGGTGAAACTTGTCAGTACTTTATCAGCCGAAGGAGAAGAAGTGATCGCATTCAGTTTTAGTAACACCAGACATGAAACTGAAAATACAATAGGTGATACATTATGGTTAAAACTGGAAAGAGTGAATCACGTAATCAAAGGTTATTATAGCGCCAATGGACATGAATGGACAGAAATTGGTGAGTCATTTAATATTTCTGAAATAGATTCTTTTTCTGATTTCGTATCGTTTACCGGAACCCGGCAGGGTTTATATGTGAAAGGATCAAAAGAAGCCTGGTTTGATTTATATATATATCGCGACGCGTACTCAGACATTTTAGCTGAATGTCCGGCAAACCAGTTTGGTACTTCTCTAGCAACGAACAGAACTCCGCCAAATTTATTAGGCAGTATTCACAATGATGACTGGGCGCTTTATGCCGGAGTGGAATTCGGAAATTCAGAATACCAGAAAAGTTGTGACTCCCTGAAAATAACTGCCTCGTGTTTTTCGTCGGGAGGAAATGTAGAAGTGTATATTGATTCGATTCATGCAAGCACAAAAATTGCAGTTTGCACAATCAGCAACACAGGTTCGTGGACAGATTATCAAACATTAACAACGAATTTATTGCAACCGGTTTCAGATAATCATGATGTCTATTTGAAATTTACCGGAAACGGAAGTGATGAATTATTCCGCTTACAATATTTCAAATTCACTACGAATACAGAACCTACTTCCACGGAAAATCTGCAGGGTAACAATTTGCCGAAAAAATTCCACCTTGATCAGAATTACCCTAACCCGTTTAATCCTGCGACGAAAATAAATTACTCTGTACAACATGAAGGGTATTTATCATTAATCGTTTATGATTTGTTAGGACAGGAAGTAACCAAAATTTTTGAGGGAATTCATAAAGCGGGTAATTATAATGTTACATTTGACGGAAGTGAATTATCAAGCGGAGTTTATTTATACCAAATGAGAGCCGATAATTTTTTGGAAAGTAAAAAGTTTGTTTTGGCTAAGTGATTTAAGAGGTAAAGGACGAATCAATTAATTATCAGGAAAAAATATGCTATTATTGTTTTTAAGATATGCCTGATAAGGGAAACAACTATTTCTAAATTAAGCAAGGTTACTTTATAATGAAAGGCTGCAGGAAATATATTATTACAACAATGTTAACGGGATTGTTATTGTTCACGACAGACTTATTTGCACAGGATCCGAATTTTTATTTATACCTCTGTTTCGGACAGTCGAATATGGAAGGACAAGGTTTGATTGAAAATCAGGACAAAACAGTAGATAGTCGTTTCAAAGTAATGGAAGCTATTAATTGTTCAAACCTGGGCAGAACAAAAGGTAACTGGTACACTGCTGTTCCGCCTTTGTGCAGATGTAATACAGGACTTTCTCCCGCGGATTATTTTGGCAGGAAAATGGTTGATACGCTTCCTGATAGTATAAAAATAGGTATCATAAATGTATCTGTTGCCGGATGTAAAATTGAATTATTCGATAAAGATAATTATCAAAGTTATGTTTCTGGTGTTGAGTCCTGGATGAAAGGAATAATAAACGAATACGGTGGAAATCCATACGCACGTTTAGTTGAAATTGCTGCATTAGCAAAACAGGACGGAGTTATAAAAGGTATTTTAATGCATCAGGGAGAATCGAATACAGGCGATAATACATGGCCTTCAAAAGTAAAACAAGTATATGATAATCTGATAAATGATCTGGAGCTTGATCCTGATTCAATTCCACTTCTTGCCGGTGAAGTTGTTCATGCTGATCAGGGTGGTCTCTGTGCGAGTATGAATTCCATTATTGCCAGGTTGCCTCAGGTTATTTCCAACTCTCATGTTATTTCTTCAAGCGGATGTGCTGCTGCCGGTGATAAACTACATTTTAGTTCGGCGGGCTACAGGGAAATTGGAACACGATACGCTGTGAAGATGCTTTCATTATTAGGTTACGATGACGAGCCAGAAGACCCGGTTACTCAGGATACAATATCAATTTATTTCGAACCTGAATGCGCTGTAAACGGTGAGAATTGGGAAATTGTCAGTGATGAGACTGCTTCAAATGGTCGTTACGTAACAGTTAGATCAGGTCTTGAAGGTCTGACTGCGCCTACAGATGATGAGAACGCAGTTACTATTCCGTTTTCAATTGACAGCACGGGAAATTATTCTGTTTATGCCCGATTAAATTGTCCGGGTTACGATGATGATTCATTTTGGTTGAAAATAGATGACGGTGAGTACTTAATGTGTAATGGATTGGTTACAAGCGGATGGCAGTGGGTTAAATTAAGTGATTACGAACTTACTGTTGGTGAGCATACAATGTTTATTTGTTATCGTGAGGATGGCACCAGGCTCGATAAAATTTGTGTTTCGAATTCTTCTGAAGTTCCTGAGGGAATGGGGGATGAAGCTAATAATCTTTGCGATCCTTCAGAATTGGGAAGCGTTATTGAAATACCCGATGGTTACAGATTAGAACAAAATTATCCGAACCCGTTTAATCCTTCAACTTTAATAAAGTACTCGATTCCTGTTTCCGGTTATGTTACTCTGAAAGTTTATGATCTGCTTGGTCAGGTAATACAAACTCTGTTTGACGGATTCAGTCAGGCGGGAAGTTTTGAGTTAGTTTTTGAACCCAAAGATTTGACAAGCGGCGTGTATATTTATAGGTTATCCGTGGGTAACTTCACAGAATCGAAAAAGTTATTATATATACAATAGTATAGAAAGAGACTAAGAACAATATTCTATAATAAGAGGAACTAAAAAAATATTTCAAAAAACAACAGTTAAGGTGTCAATATAAATTAAACAATTACTCCCTTCAAACATTTTTTTCGAGAAGTTGTGAAAAGGAGAGAACTTAATTATTGCAGACGGTAATTTTGAAGTGACTCCGGACTTGTCGAGTGTAACTACAATAATATCAAATTGAATTTTAAGCAAACAATAAAGGAATTATAATGAAGAATTATTTTCTAAGAAAAACAAGAAGTACCATAATTATAATATCAGGAATTTTAATATCATCAATGTTCATACAAACAAATGCTCAAACACTGCCTCAAACAGATGTGCCTGCATTAAAGGATGTTTTCGCTAATGACTTTTATATCGGTTGTCTTCTTTCTTATGCACATGTTGGCTTTTCAACTGATCCCTATGTTCCCGGGCAATCCACGCCGGTTGATGCCAGCGGCGGCGGTGGTCAATTAATCAAATATCATATGAATTCAATGAGCCCGGGCAATTGGATGAAGGCAATAAATATTGTTGATATACCGGGAAGCGCTTCAGCTTACAGTTCAGCTTCCACCCAGGAAGAAAAGGATTCAATTGAAGTTAATCCAAAAGTTGTGTTTAATGGAAATATAATTGCTCAGCTTAACTGGGCTAAAAGACAGGGATTTACTTTCCGCGGGCATACGCTGGTTTGGCATAATCAACATCCGGGAACACAATTCTTCAGAACCGGATATACAACAAGCGGACCGAGATTATCAAAAGAGAAAATGACTGAGCGCATGGAGAATTTTATTAAAGAAGCTATCAGGATTCTTCATGAAGGCTGGCCGGGTTTACTTTCTGCTATGGATGTTGTAAACGAAGCTGTGAGTGACAATGGTAATGATCGGACTGACAGTGAATGGTACACTACTTTCGGCGATAACAGTTTTATAATGAAAGCTTTTGAATTTGCCCGCAAGTATACCATCGAATATGACGAAACTCAGATGAAACTTTATTACAATGATTATAATACACACATTGCCGCTAAAGCCGATGGCATAGTTAGAGTTTGCACACCGATTTTTGAGGCGGAATATTTAGACGGTATTGGTATGCAGGATCATGATCAATCGAATTCACCGTCCGCTGATCAGTGGATCGCATCGTATAATAAATTCGAACCGATATGTACTGAAATGGCAGTTACCGAGTTTGATGTTTCAACAGGTAGCGGTACTAACAATCCTTCAGCATCAATATTAGCAACTCAAGCAAACCAATATGGTCAGTTATTTAAATGTTTCGTTGAACGGAGCTATTTTTCAGGACGTGGAAAAATTATCAGCGTATCCAAAGATGGTCTTAATGATGAGTGGACATTCGTGAAAAATCAATCTTCCTCACTCTGGACTACGAAAAACCAATGCAAACCAGCATTTTATGCCGTTGTAAATGTCGGACTTAATTATAATGCCATCGATTCATTAATCAATTATGTTAGTACACTTGAGGAGAATGAATATACAGCAGAATCATGGACGTTGCTGGCAAACGTTTTATCCTCCGCGCAAACGGCAATGAATAAAAATTATTCTTATTTATCCTCCGCGGCTGACACTTTAGGCGAAGCAAAAGAATCACTGAATTCCGCCATAGAACAATTGGTTAATGCTAATACAGCAATTGACGATAATAATCAAATTTCAGAATCCTTTTCTTTGAGTCAGAATTATCCTAATCCTTTTAACCCGACAACAAGAATAAGTTTTACAGTTCCTCAAAGCGCGTTTGTTACCTTAAAAGTTTATAGTCTTTTGGGTGAAGAAATGGCTACTCTTTTTGAAGGGATGAAAAGTGCAGGTAGTCATTCCGTGAAATTTGATGCTTCGGATCTAACCAGCGGTGTCTATCTTTATCAATTAAGAGTACATAATTCTGAAGGAGGAAAATACGATAATTCCATCATCACAAAAAAACTTATGTTGCTTAAATAATGCAGTTTGTCTCGATGAAAATAGAAAGAAAATTCAGCAGAAATTTTTATCGGATTTTTACGATATTTAACGGGTAATTTACAGAAGTTATAATTAAAAGCTTATCGGAGAAAATGATTAAATACAGGTCGGGTCAAGAAAATAAATCTGATTGGATAATGTTAAGTTCAAACACGAATTCGATGATCAGGGTAAATCCTGGGTCTATAAAATTATCCGTGATAATAAGTTTATTAATGCCGGAGTTTTTTTATTGCAACCTCTCGCGAGCTGTAAAAACAAATTTTCTGGGTGCAGTATGAGCAGCATAAGTTCTAGATTTGAAAAATATTGGAATCTGGTAACGTCTTGTAACGCGGGTAAGTGGGCCAGTGTTGAATATCTGCAGGATTCATATATTTGTAGAAATATTTTATTTTAAGGAGGAATTTACAAGGAATCAGAAATGGAGAAATCATTAAATAAAATCATTATTAAAAAGAGAAATGGAGATGAAAATGTTTAGAGAAATCAAAAAATCATTCAGGGCATTTTTCCTTTTCGCTATTACAATTCTTGTCGCGGGGCAGATCAATGCCCAATTAGTAACAAACGGCAGTTTCGAGAGCTCTCCTT
>CAZEXO010000158.1:0-3520 GCA_964516545.1 uncultured Melioribacteraceae bacterium | reverse complement strand
GCTGTATCTGGAACTCAGGTAGAAGGCTGGGTTATTGAACTTGCAGCCGGTCTCTCGCCCGCGCCGGTTTTGGAAATTGTTGATACTGAAGTTCGCACCGGTAATCGCGCTATGAAAATAGTTGTAAATTCTATCGGTACTAATGCATATGATATTCAATTAGTTGCCGATAGCATTGCCGTTGTACCGGGTGGTACTTATCGTTATTCTGTTTGGGCAAAAGCAGAGAGCGCGGGAGCTGTTGGTAATTTTACTGTTGGTAATTATAGTTATAGTGAATATGGAAATATTCGTCCCGGTAGTATCGGAACTCAGTGGACGCAGTTTACCTTTGAATTTACAATAACCGATCAGCAGGTTGTTGCAAGAGCTCCTATACATTTTAGTGTTGCAGGGAATGTAGGAAATACAATTTACATTGACGACATGAGTATTGTTGATGTAAACGCAGATAAAATTCCCGTTGCTGTTGAAGCAGAATCCGCAGAAGTTGGAAGTGATTTTTCAGTTCAGCAGGATGGTGAAATATCTTATGTAAAGATTGAAACAAATACTGTAAATACTGGCAACCCTGGTACTGATGCCAGAGTTATTACATTTGAGGTTACTTTCCCCGATACGGGAAGTTATAATCTTTTTGTCAGAATGCGAATCGGTTCCGGTAATTTTGATGATGACAGCTTTTTCTACGGAAACGGATTCGGAGTAAAAAACAGTGCAAACGATACTGACTGGGTAATGGTTAATGGTTTAGCCGCCGCTGGATTTTCCGGTGAAGATGAAATTGTACATGAAGCCGGAGGTTTAGGATCCGGAGTCTGGAAATGGGTGAATCTTTCAACAAATGCTTATCAGAGTGGGGCAACTCATACATTTGTTGTTGATGGTGAATTAACACAAACATTCCAGATTGGCGCGCGCGAAGACGGAATGGATATTGATAAAATTGCCTTTGGAAAATCATGGTTATATTATACTGTAGGAAATCTGGATAACGGAGAACCCGGTTCGACATCTCTTCCTGGCGATATTTGGGAAGGACCGCCACTTGCCTCAAATCAACCGAAGTTTGTTGGGAATGTTCACAGTTCTGCTCAGATTGCAAATTTTGAAGCCTACTGGAACAAGGTTACTCCTGAAAATGCAGGTAAATGGGGCAGCGTAGAAGGAACTCGCGATGTGATGAATTGGTCAGGCGTTGATGCCGCCTATAACCTTGCCAAAGATAATGGATTCCCTTTCCATTTTCACGTACTGGTTTGGGGTGCTCAACAACCTTCATGGATAAGCGCTTTGCAACCTGAAGAACAGCTCGAAGAAATTCGTGAATGGTTTCAGGCTGTAGCTGACAGATATCCTGAAATTGATTTTCTGGAAGTTGTTAATGAACCATTACTTGGTCATAATCCGCCGGATGGAACTCAAAACAGAGCAAATTATAAAGCTGCCTTAGGCGGCGATGGTTCAACAGGCTGGGATTGGGTTATCAATGCTTTCAGAATGGCTCGCGAAATCTTTCCCGCAGAAACTAAATTAATGCTGAATGACTTTAGCATTATCAACAGCTCAACTAGTACAACTACTTATCTGAAAATTATCAGGTTGTTACAGGCTGAAAACCTCATTGATATTATCGGAGAACAAGCGCATGCGTTTACTACAACCGCTGCTGTTGCAACGATGAAGAAAAGCCTGGATTCGCTAGCGGCTACCGGACTACCAATACATATAACCGAGTTGGATATTGACGGAACGGATGACCAGGTACAATTACACAGTTACAAGAGAATTTTCCCTCTGCTGTATGAGCATCCAGGGGTAGAAGGTATAACATTATGGGGCTGGAGAAAAGGGCTTTGGAGAGACCCGCAAGGCGCTTACATTATTAATCAGAACGGCACCGAACGACCTTCATTAGTTTGGTTGAGAGAATATCTTGATACTGTTACTATTGATCCGGTTTCAACTGAAGATATAGCAGGTATTCCAAGTGAATTCCAGCTGCATAACAATTATCCAAATCCTTTTAATCCGACTACAACAATTTCATTCAGCATTCCTTACCAGGCAAATGTAAAAGTTGATCTGGTAAATATTCTCGGACAGTCAGTAAAGACTATTACAAATCAGGTTTACAATGCCGGAAATCATAAATTAATTCTGGATGCATCTGATCTCGCATCAGGAATTTATTTCTATACTTTACAGGCAAACGACTTTTTCACTGTCAAAAAGCTGATGCTCATGAAATAGTATTTAAGAAGTTGAATATGTAAAAGGAGATTAATTATAAACTCCTGAGAATTTTATTACGGGATGGTTTAATTCCATCCCGTATTTTTATATTAGAGTTTAGTGGGGAATAAAATGAAAATCTTTTCACTTCGATTAGTATTCTCTTCGATTATAATATTTTTTGTGAATTGTATCTTTCCTGCAAAAAATTGTGAGTGTGAAAACTTGACGAACAAAAGCGCCTTTAATACCGGAATTTATCCCAATTTATTCTTAGAGATAATCAATAAATCGGAAGACAGTACAACAATAAAAATCGAGAAAGCTTTTAATCAGCTATTTTATGGTGATGATGTAAGTGAACGTCTGTATTATCCGGTTGCTGATGATATGGCATACATTGAAGATGTTTTACACGATGATGTGAGAAGCGAGGGAATGTCTTACGGTATGATGATCTCTGTTCAACTGGATAAAAAAGAAGAGTTCGATCGTCTTTGGAAATGGGCTAAAACATACATGCAGCATGAAACCGAAACAAGAAAATATTATTTTGCCTGGCAGTGCAGAACCAATGGAGAGATTATTGACAGCAATTCTGCGTCGGATGGTGAAGAATGGTTTGTGATGGCTTTGTTTTTCGCTTCTGCCCGGTGGGGAGACGGTGAAGGGATTTTTAATTACAGCGCTGAGGCTCAAAAAATTCTTGACGCTATGCTGAACAAAGTTGAATTCTCCGACGACCGGACTGTTATTACCAATATGTTTAATAAAAAAGAAAAACAGATTGTATTTGTTCCGGCTGGTGAAGCGGATGATTTCACTGATCCGTCTTATCACCTTCCGCATTTTTATGAATTATGGGCGCGTTGGGCTGATAAAAATAATAACTTCTGGTATGATGCCGCATTAACAAGTCGTGAGTTTTTTAAGAAAACAACTCATCCTGTTACGGGACTTTCTCCCGATTATGCGAATTTTGACGGCTCTCCGACCGATCCTTTCGGCGGCGGGAAAAATCATTTTCAATATGACGCCTGGCGAGTGGCAATGAATATCGGGGTGGATTATTTATGGTTTCAAAAGGATGAATGGCAAGTGACTCAATCTAACAGACTGCTTAATTTTTTCCTCAACCAAGGGATTGGAAATTACGGAAATCTCTTTACGCTCCAAGGTGAGAATTTTAATATGGATCACTCAACGGGGCTTGTCGCAATGAATGCTGTAGCTTGTCTTGCATCAGATATTAAAGAGAGAAAATTATTCCTTGAAGAGTTGTGGA
>CAZEXO010000157.1:0-9163 GCA_964516545.1 uncultured Melioribacteraceae bacterium | reverse complement strand
AACTCAAATTTTAACTTGGAAAATATTCCGGGATATGATCCAACAACATTATAATTTTTTTTCTTAAAATGATCATTCCCTTTTTTGCCCAGACAATAAAGCATCACATTTCCTGCTGAATTAAGATCATGCAGTTCAGTTCTTATTAATTCTTCAGCGGCACGAATGATATTCATATTGAATCCACCACACAGACCTCTGTCGGAGGTAAGAACAACAACAGCAACTCTATTGACTTCTCTTTGTGTAAAAAGAGGATTATCCAGACTTTTCTCGATACCAAACAAATGATTCAGTACTTCTTCTATTTTTCGCGAATAAGGTCTGGCATTAATAATATTATCCTGAGCGCGACGTAACCGCGCAGCAGCAACCATCTTCATGGCTTTTGTAATTTGCTGAGTGCTTTTTACACCGACAATTCTTCTTTTAATATCTCTTAATGTCGCCATTCTTCTTTATTCTTTATCCCAAAAGCAGTTTCAAAATCTAAAAATTGTTAATTGGAACTAACCTCTGAATTATTTCTTAAACTTGGTTAAGAATTCATCGGCTGCTTTTTTAATGTTATTAATCAAATTCTCAGTTAATTCTTTTTTGACTCTGATTTCTTCATATATATCCGGGTATTTCACATCAATAAATTCGAGCATTTCTTTTTCGAATCTTTTCACATCTTTAACTTCAATTTCTTCAAGGTATTCTTTAGTGCCGACAAAAACGCTGACTACCTGTTTTTCCACAGGAAGAGGAGAAAATTGGTTCTGTTTTAATAGTTCAACAAGTCTCGCGCCCCGTGCAAGAGTTTTCTGGGTTGCTTTATCGAGGTCTGAGCCAAATTTCGCAAATGCTTCTAATTCTCTATACTGAGCAAGATCAAGTTTCAGTGAGCCGGCAACTTTTTTCATGGCTTTGATTTGAGCGTTACCACCAACTCTCGATACGCTTATACCCACATTAATAGCAGGACGAACGCCTGCGTTGAATAGATTCGGTTCGAGATAAATCTGACCATCGGTAATTGAAATCACGTTTGTAGGAATATATGCCGACACATCACCCTGCTGAGTTTCAATTATCGGTAGTGCAGTTAAACTTCCACCGCCTAAAGCCGGGCTTAATTTTGAAGCGCGTTCAAGTAGTCTTGAATGTAAATAGAAAACGTCGCCAGGATATGCTTCACGTCCCGGAGGTCTTCTTAAGAGCAATGATAGTTCGCGATAAGCAACGGCTTGTTTTGAAAGATCATCATAAATCACAAGAGCGTGTCTTCCGCTATCTCTGAAATATTCACCTAAAGTTGCGCCTGAATAAGGAGCAATATATTGCAATGGGGCAGGTTCTGAGGCCGGAGCTGATACTATTGTTGTATATTCCATTGCACCGGATTCTTCAAGTTTTGCCATCACCTGAGCTATTGTTGAATTTTTCTGACCGATTGCAACATAGACGCAATAAACCGGATCTATTCCGTATTTTTTTGCTTCGGCTGAATGTGTATATTTTTGATTAATAATAGCATCTATCGCAATAGCTGTTTTACCGGTTTGTCTGTCACCGATGATTAATTCGCGTTGACCTCGTCCTATAGGTATCATTGCGTCAATAGCGGTGATACCTGTCTGCAAAGATTCTTTTACCGGCTGTCTTTCAATAACACCTTTGGCTTTTCTTTCGATGGGTGAATATTTTTCGTGTTCAACATTTCCCTTTCCGTCAACAGGTTCGCCTAAAGGATTAACAACTCTGCCTAATAATTTTTCACCAACAGGAAAAGACGCAACCCTGTTTGTTCTTTTAACAGTGTCGCCCTCCTTTACCAGAGAACTTTCGCCAAACAGAACGCATCCAACGCTGTCTTCCTCAAGATTTAATACCATTCCGGTTACACCATTCGGAAATTCGACAAGTTCGGTTGCCATAACGTTCGATAACCCATAAACGCGCGCAATTCCATCTCCCACCTGTAAAACCGTTCCGACATCGTATACTTCTACTTCACTGTCGAATCCTGCAAGTTGTTTTCTTAGGATACTTGATATTTCATCGGGTCTGACTTCTGCCATTGTAATACCTATTAATTATTAGAAATCAATTTTTCGTCGGCAAAACTTTTTCTCAGTTTTTCTAACTGATATTTTACCGAAGCATCAATTACTGTGTCTTTTAATTTTAATTTGAATCCGCCGATAATTTTTTCATCGATAACAAAATTAAGTGAAATCTTATTACCGGTCTTTTTTTCGAGATTCGTTTTTAGTTTTTCTTTCTGTTTCTCGTTCATCTCCAAACTGCTTACAGCATCAACAACAAGAATTCCGAGCTGGTCATTTTTCAGTTCGATAAATCTTTTAATTATCTCAATCAGCATTTCTTCCCTGTTTTTCTCGATAACAAATTTCAGGAAGTTCATTGTCTCCCCTGAAATGCGTGAAGAAAAAATTTCGTTAATTATGGAAATCTTTTTCTCTTTATTGATAACAGGGCTTGCCAACACTGATCGAAATTCGCGGGAACCGCGGAGGGAATTATGTACTAATTCAATATCCTCAACAACTCTTCCGAATGTATTGTTTTCAGTTGAACTGTCAATCAATGCTTTTGCATATCTGGTTGAAACGTTATAACTACTCATTCTAGTTCTTCGTTATTTCATCAATATACTTGTTTACCAATTTTTCCTGTTTCTCTTTATCAAGATTTTCTCTGATAATTTTTTCAGCAGCCTGAACCGCTATATCGGCAATTTGATTTTTCAATAATGAAAATGCTTCCTGGTTTTTCCTCTGAATTTCATCCTTGGCATTTTCTATCATTTTTTTCGCCTCGACTTTGCTTTCTTCGAGAATTTGAGATTTCAATTTTTCGGCATACTCACGTCCCTGAGCTACAATTTCATGAGCATCTTTTTCTGCAGCTTCCATTCGGAGCCGATTATTTTCAATCATCTTTTCAGATTCTTTTTGAGCAAGTTCAGCTTTATCAAGCGAATCTTTCACGAATTTTTCACGGTCATTTAATACCTTCAGCATCGGTTTCCAGGCAACAGCTCTAAGAATAAGCATTAATGCTAAAAAGGTAACGACAGTCCAAATCATAAGTCCGGGACTAACATCAAGTAAGCCGCCGGAAAATGCTATGAAACCCAAATTAATAGTACCAGGCATAACTATTTCCTTAATTAAACTAAGTTTTGTATTTAACCCGAGATATTACTTCAGAGCTAAAAGAATACAAATAACCAATGCGAATAATGAGATACCTTCAATCAGAGCGGCAGCAATAATCATCGATGTTCTGATATCACCGGCAGCTTCAGGTTGACGACCGCTGGCTTCCATAGCAGCGCCTGCAATTTTACCTATACCAAATGCACCACCAATAACTGTTAAGGCAGCACCAAAACCAGCAGCTAAATGAGCAATACTAAAGTCCATTGATTCCTCCTTTATGAATTCAAATAAAAATTAATGTTCCTGATGTACCGCCATCCCAATAAACAAAGAGGACAGCATTGTAAATATATATGCCTGTATTAAGGCGACTAAAATTTCAAGCAGATAAATAAATAATGCAAACGCAACCGAAACGGGCGCAACAATAAAAGTTTTCAAAATGAATATTAATCCGATCAGGGCGAGAATTACAATATGACCGGCAGACATATTGGCAAATAGTCTTATGGCCAGAGCAAACGGTTTTGTAAAAAGTCCGAGCATTTCAACAACAAACATTATCGGTAAAAGCCAGGCGGGAACTCCGTGAGGAATAAGTCCTTTAAAATATCCCCAGGCGCCGTTTTTCATCATACCGCCAATCTGGATAACGAAAAATGAAATTATGGCTAAAGTAGCTGTTACAGATATGTTGCTTGTAGCCGTAGCCATGAAGGGAATTAATCCCAGAAAATTACATGTCAGAATGAAAAAGAATACTGTAAGTAAATAGGGAAGAAATCTTTCGTATCCCTTTCCGATAGTTGGTTTAGCAATTTCATCTTTCACGAAGAGTACCAGTACTTCAAGAAAATTAGAAAGTCCTTTTGGTGATTTGGATTTTTTATATGATTTAACAGCTACCGCGAATGCAACCACGAGTAAAGTCAACGCCAGCCACATCATAACAATATGCTGGGTAATGGATAGATCAATACCGAAAAGATGAATTTCAGGTAAAGGAATTACTCCAAACAGTTCGTGACTGTCGAGAATATGATGCAATATCCAGCCAGTATCCTGTGAATCATGAGCTGAAGTTGCTTGTAGAGTATCTGAAACCGCCTTAATTGTATCGGCAACCATATTAAAACCAGATTATTTTTTTAACTGTCTTTCGTGAAAATACAAAATCTCCCCTCCAATGGAGAGAACATAAAAAAACAAGAATGTAAATATAAACGCATATTGCTCAATTTTCAAGGTTATTATCGAAATAATCAAAGCCGCCAACATCAGCATCAGTCTTAGAACCATTCCTCCGAAATTCAAAATCAGGAATGTTTTATTGCTTTTTGCTACGGAAATACTAAATAGTACAATTGCTGCCGAAAAATTTACCAGATTGTATAAAATTCCCAGGAGAACTGATTTCGTAATATTCGACTGAATCATTGAAGTAAAATGAAGCAGAAGAAATACAATTATCGCAAGGATATAAAGAGAAATAATAATTTTAATCGTTGATATTTTTTTTCTTCCGTTCATTTAATTGAAGAACACTTCGAATAAAGTTATATAAAGCCGCAAACGAACCAAACAAAGAAAAAACCAGAACGAACAATGGAAGTGTGTTAAATTTCCCATCAAGCCAGTAACCTATAAAAAACATAAGCAGAACAGTTATTGCCAATTGTGTTCCAAGCCCGATATACGGCCCGACATTCCTAATTTTAGCCAGCCTCTCGTCCTTATCTTCCATGTTTTTTTATTTCATTCATATTTCTCTTTAACCACCGGGATGTTTCCTCCCATGGAGCTTTTACCGTTAAATTTTGCTCCTTCTTCAATAACTAAAATTTTCGAAATAAGGTCGCCCGTCAGCACTGATTTAGATTCAAGAATTAATTTTTCCGAAACAACAATCGTTCCTTCAACTTTACCACTTACGGCAACATTATTGGCTTTTATATTTCCTTTAAGTGATGAAGTTTCTCCAAGAGTAAGATTACCATTAACAGTAACATCTCCAATGATAGCGCCGTCAATTCTGACATTCCCGTCACTTGAGAGTTTACCTTCAATTTTTACCCCGCTGCTTAGTATGCTTACATCTTCCGGGTTAGATGAATCCCTTTTTGCCATTATTGATACTCCCGTTTCAATTTATTAAAAACTCTTTTGGATCAACCGCTTTTCCATCATACCACACTTCAAAATGCAGATGATCTCCGGTAGAGTTATATCCGGAATTACCGCTCATCGCAATTACTTCTCCCTGCGAAACGATGTCTCTTGTTTGTTTTAACAATAATGAACAGTGCTTGTAAATAGTGATTATTCTTTCACCGTGCTGAATCATTATCGTGTTGCCATCCTCGAGTTTAAAACCCGAAAATAATACTAATCCTCCGGCTGAAGCATAAACCGGCGTACCATTCTGAACAGCGTAGTCAATTCCGAAATGCCCTTTTTCAACATTGAATCCCTTGATAATAATGCCCGAAGCCGGCGCTATCAGGAAAGGTGTGTTTTTTTTTGTTTGAAATAAATCATAAATCAATTTTCTGACCGGAAGCAGAATGTTACCTCCGAAAGGAGGATTTCTCTTAGCACTTTTTAGAGAATCATAAACCGCTGCAGTCGTATCAAGAGAATCGGTACCGGCAAGAGTCATGGCGAAGTTAAGTTTTTTGTTTGCTGCGCTTATCCCGTTCAGATTTCGGGTAAGCATCATCACTTCTTTCTCAAGTTCACTGATCCTTTTTGCCTGAATGGTTAGCTCTTTATTTTCCAAAAGGAAAATGAAATCTTTTACCGGAGTAAAAGCAAGAATCGTAACTGTAATTACAAAAACAAAAAAACTATAACCAAAAATTATAAACAGAATGCTTTTTAAGTCGAATTTATATCTCTTTGTTTGAATTACCGGAAAATTCGGAGTGATGTATACTGATGATTTTTTTATGTCCTTGAACTTTATAAGTCCCATTCTTAATCCTGATATTGCCTACTCATTTGTGAATCAAAATTACAGAATAGCACCTATAAAAACAACCTTATGATCTGAATTATTCATTCAGCATTATTTCAATTTCGTTGTAGATAAATTCAGGTTTCAATTGCTTCGCGCATTCAAATGTTTTTAGCGGACAGGATTTATGTCCATGTATTCCGCAAGGTTTACAGGAAAGATTATCATACGAAAGGAATCTGCTTTTATTATTGAAAGGATAGAATCCGAAGGCAGGAATGGTTGAGCAATAGATGGTTAATACAGGAATTCCGGCTGCCATTCCCATATGTGTCGGCGCGCTATCGTTGGAAATCAGAAGACTGCATTTTTTAAGTATGGAAATTGATTCTACAATTGAGAGTTTTCCGGCAAGATTAATAATTTTCTCACCGTCGGAATTGTTCAAAGATTCACATAGCTCAATATCTTCCTTTCCACCGATTAACAGAACAGAGTATTTTTTATCAATCAGCTTCAAAACAATTTGCTCAAAATACTCTTTGGGATATTTTTTCGTTTCCCAGACTGACCCAGGCGCAATGGCTACAATTTTTCCGGAACAAAAATTTTCAGGTAATATTCCTACGACAGTTTTCATTTTTACTTCGGGTTGAATTTTCCACCCGGAATTCTTTTCACCGATCAGCGATAGATTTCGCTGAACTTCATGCAAGGATAAATCATGTTTAATTTTATATTTATATACCCAACTGAATGATGATATTTCAAACCCAATTGTTTCCTCAACCCTGCTTAACAACACAATCATGCTTGTTCTGAAAGAACGATGCGGACTAATAATCATGTCGTAATTATTCATTCTTATTTTTTTTGCTATTCGGAAAACAGAAAAAACGGACTTGTCCTTTTTCCTCTTATCAATAATCAATACGTTGTTTACGAAAGGTGACGATTGAAATATCTCGCTTGTGGAAGGAATCGCCATAACATCGATCAGAGAATCCTGTTCTCGTTCGGATAATTTTTGAATCATCGGTAAGGTAAGAATTGCATCACCGGGAAAAGCTGTTTGAATAATTAATATTTTTTTCATGCTGTCAGTACTTCCAGATGTTATGCATCCAAAACCATTGTTCAGGATATAACCGAACATATTTCTCTAAGATATTCATATATCTTTGTGTAATGATAATTTCTTTTTCAGCATCAGAACAAGTGAGATCATCGTATTTTAGTTCTTCAACATGTCCAATATACCCCGATTTTTTCTGTTTTGCGCAAAGAACAATTATTATGGGTATGTTTGTTTTAGCTGCTATCGCAGCGGTTCCGGTGTAAACAGAAGTTTGCTGATTGAAAAAATCAATCCGCGGACCATCCTTAGAACCACGCTGATCACCGACAATTCCAACTGAATAATTACTTCTGACAGCTTTATAAATTTCTCTTACCGAAGCTCCGAGAAGGATTACTTTATTGCCGAATTTTTCACGGTTTTTATTCAACCAATCGGATACATATTTATTTCGTTGTTGCTTGGCAAGAACATGAAGAGTTTTACTGAATTGAATACCGAATGATATTGCTCCCAATTCCCAATTTCCGAAATGAGCTGTTAACAAAAAAAAAGCTTTCCCGTCATTAATCAAAGACTGAAATTTTTTCGTATCGCTGAATTTTATTTGTTCAGCGATAAATTCTCTTCGGGAAGATGAAATAGCAAGTATTTCGAAGAGTAGAGTAACAAAGTGTATATAATTTTTTTTTGCCAAATCATAAATAGCGTCTTCTTCCATTGAAGGAAAAGCTTTTTTCAGATTTTGAAGAACAATTTTTTTCCGAACAGGTAAAAAATAAAAAAATAACCGACCAAGAATATTTCCCGCAATACCGGATCTTTTAAATCCGATAAGTCTGGCTAAAAAAACAAAAAATAAAAAAAGTACATATTCGGTTAGATTAGAAACCAAAATCATCACCACCGCTGTCTTTGGTCATTTTTAATCTGTTTCTCCAATATTGATCGGACACTTCACCGCGCTTCGTTGAAGTCAATTGTTCGAAATTACCAAATCCGGAAATATCTCCGAATATATATTCAACTCCGCCTTCAATCTGATGATACAACCAGACTTCATAAGGTTTATAATCCTGACTCATTGGATTATACTCGCGTTCATCAGGAGCCCCAAAAAGAATATATACTCTGCCCATATCCGACTTAAAACCCGGTTTTAGTTTAGTTGAGAAATATTTATCTGCGTATTCACATCTCAGAAGATATTCTCTTTTATATTCGTTTTGAGGTGTTTCGGGTGTAAGGTCTTTGGATTTCCAGAAATTATAGAGAAAGTTTCTCTTTTGATTCAGAGAATCCAGGTTATTCCATCTATCATTTTCTTCACTTGAGCTTATGTATATTGCCTTCTGGAAAAGCAGGTCACATTCTTCTTCAGTCATTACGCTGAATTCACTCTCGATAAATGAGGAGCTTGAGAATTGATTGATATTTTCATTCTGAACTTCCGGGTTATATAAATAAAACCTCTTCAAAGAAACAACTGCCGAATTAGTTGTTGTATCAATGAGACTCAAAACCAAATTATAAGTATCAGAAGGATATTTTGACAGATTTAATAAACCAACGTCAACAATTGAGTTCTGCTGATTACCGCTGATTATTTTTGATTTTTTATAAAAATTTGTTCCTGTACTGTTATAAAGTAATTTTTCGAGTTTATATACCCCGTTGGCTGACAGGAGATTATAAAGTTCGGCATAATAAAAAAGAACAGGAGATTTGTCAGTGTATAGCCTGGTTGGATTGGGTATTACCTCTAGAGTATTTTTGAAGAAAATTGAATTCGGATCAGCGCCTTCGGAAATAATTCCTGAGGCAAGCTGGACATCTGAAATTTTAGGATGCAAAAAACCAAAAACTTTTACCTCCAGTATTTCGTTAACCTCTCTTTTCGCGGTTTCAAAATAACTGTCTTTACCGATAACCTGAAGTTTGTAAATTCCTCCAGGA
>CAZEXO010000156.1:0-9251 GCA_964516545.1 uncultured Melioribacteraceae bacterium | reverse complement strand
ACAGAGAAAACTTAAGGGAGTTGTTATTCCCCCGGAAACAGATAACAAAAATGAAACGGATATATTTAATGAAGATGGGGAACAGATAGGCGTTATCACGAGCGCTGCAAATTTGCCCGGGCAAAATGTTAAGATCGGACTAGCGTATTTAAGAAAAGCTTATGCGGATGAGGGAACTGAAGTGTTTATTAATTATCAAACTAAAAAAACGAAGATTATAGTAAAGGACTTGCCAATAACCATATGAAAATTTATACTAAAACCGGAGATAACGGAACTACAGCATTATTCGGCGGAGACAGAGTTTTTAAGGATGATTTGCGAATTAATGCTTACGGAACAGTTGATGAACTGAATTCCATAATTGGGTTGGCGATTTCGAATATTAGTAATGATGAAATTATTTCGGAACTTAGACAAATCCAAAATCAGCTTTTTCGATTAGGCTCCGATCTTGCCACACCATTGGAAAAAACAAAAGTAAGTATTGAGCGGATTGATGACACACTTGTTACCGGGCTTGAGAATAAAATAGATTTTTATACCGGGAAATTACCGGAGCTGAGAAATTTTATTTTACCCGGCGGCAGTAAAGGAGCTTCATATCTGCATTTTGCGCGTACAGTTTGCCGGCGTGCTGAAAGAGAAATTGTCACCCTGAAAAAACATGTAATCATAGGCGATACGATTCTTAAGTTTATCAACCGGTTATCGGATCTGCTTTTTGTTATTGCCCGTTACGAAAATTTTGTTACCGGCACACCGGAAATTGAGTGGAAACCTTAAACTCTTCCGATTGTAAAAAAAAAGCCTTATGTTTCAATCCCCGATTTCAAAAAACAGAAGTAAACTGTTTTTGAAATTCCTTCATTTGTTTTGGGGGTGAAATTGGTTTCGACGGGGTTATTAGTTCTTTGAACCGCGCACCGTGTTCTCCGTAGACACGATAAACGACGGAAAAAAAACTTAAATGGCGAATCTAATTACGCTTTAGCTGCCTAACCTAAACAGTTAGCAGCCGTTCACCTTTTCCTCTTTTGCCGGGATTAGGATGAACGTCGCTAGGCAAAATAGCTGAACTGAGTGTCTGAGTAAGCAAGGCGAAATTTAATCAGGCTGGTCCCGACAAATCTTGTCAGTTTGAGATGTCGGGATAAGAACTAAAAACTGACTATGTGTGTAGACGTTCTCTGAGCAGTATCTTCGGACGCGGGTTCGACTCCCGCCACCTCCACTCAAGCTCCGTTCGAAACGAAGTAGAGAAAGGAGCCGATCACGGCGAAGTCTGAAAGACGAAGCCGGGTAGAGCCAGAAGAGAAAAAAGTTTCGAACTACGCCCGGACAGGTCAGGCAAAAAAAAATCCAAGCGAAGTTTATTCTATGATGAAGATCGATTTCTACTTACTTGGAATATGTATTACTATGTATATATATTGAAGAGCATTTCATCTTCTGATCATTATTATGTCGGACGGACTATTAATCTTAAAAAAAGATTGGAAAGACATAATAAAGGCTGGGTAAAATATACATCCGTTTATCGCCCATGACAGATAGAAACAGCAATAGCGTTTAAAGATAGAGGTAAAGCTTTTTTATTTGAAAAGTATCTCAAGTCCCACTCCGGCAGGGCATTCGCCAGTAAACATTTTTAAGCGATTTCAACGAAAACATACGACCTGTTTTTAAAACCGCAACAAGTTAGCAAAATTGAAAAAAGATTTTTTAAAATGGAAACAGCTCATTAATAAGTTTCAGAGTAATAAAAAACTTTATAATAATTCATTCCGCGTTCACGGTCATAACCACGCTCGATATACTGGCGGGATTTCTCCGGATCTCTCGCGGTAAGTTTTATCTGAATATCAGTATCAAGGCTAATGAAATTTTTTATGTCGCGTTTCTTTATTTTAATAGTATTCTGAGCAATAGGAAAACTCTCCTTAACTTCAACTTCTCTTTCTTTTTCAAAATTATTTTTATAGTTAAAAAACTCTTTGCGGGTTTGAGGTTCTTCAATTACTTCACTGGCAAAATCATTAATATCAAATTCCTCTTTCTTTGAAAGATAATTCATGGATTTATTGAGAAACACAATCTGCTCATCCCTGCCTTTGTTCGGTTTGATGACATTGTCGGAAAAGGATTTACAGAAATCAACATAATTCGAAGTATCATAATAAAAATCCTTTACGTATTCGATATTGAGAAAATTAACTTTCCAGTAGTCCGAATCATAAATGTTATTATCCTGGCTTAAAACACGAAATCCGTCATCACCTTTAATATTCATTATCAGACAACCTTTATCGAACTTCCGGGCGTTAATTCCGGTATCAAGACTCATTTCAATGTTTCGGTGTTCGTCTGCCAGTTTGAAGTAATTTACACGCCGTTCAATTTTTATAATTCCAATGGCATCAATCATTTCGTCATCAAAAATAACATCCTTAAAATAGGCAACAATTAACTCGCCGGTTTTTATCTGTGGTTTATCGGATTGCTCGTATAAATGATTCAAAATCTCAAGAGAAAATTCCCTGAAATCATTTGGATGCGCAAATATTTTTTTAGCCAGAGAATTCATTTTATTCTCTACCGCACTCCCGGCATGTTTGAATTTGTTAACTTCCCCGTGTTTTGAAAAGGGCGTCATAAAATAATTTATAATGTTAGCCGATAAATTATCATCAGGCGTGAATAAGTTTTGCGAGACAATATTTTCTTTTGTCTTAGACTTACTGCCGACCTTATGAATAATAATTTTGTCAAGGTTTATTGCCGAGTAATCAATCATAACATTTTCTGATTTTGTTAAAGAAGACCGGAAAGAAAAATAGAGATTTTAAGGATGATAAACTTGCCGGGTCAAAAAAATATTTAAATAATTATCAGGGTTCATAATAAGCTTATGTTTGTTGAGAAATCCCAGGAATTAAAATCGGAGTCGTAAATTATTATTTATTTAACCAAACACTTTTTTGTATTAAGAGAAAATAATTCCCGGCTGGTTAAAAAAATGTTATTACTGTGTTAATTATCGGATTTCTTCTTTGATGTTGTTCAGGAAGTAAATTCTTATAAGATGAAGTTCATCATAGGAAACTTTTTCTTTTAATTCAGTGAAAACCGGACTAAGTAATTCATGACCGAGTTTCGAAAATGCTTTTAGAGTTTTGTCAATTGCATCGGCGCCCAATGAAGATTCTTCAATTAATCGATCTGGATTATTTAACCTCGCGTTTTGCGAGTACGTGTAAAGATGCCCAAGTATAGTGCTTCTCTTAAATTTTGTTTCGTTCATAATTTCGCTGATACTTTTACCGGAATTGAACATCTGTCCGATGGTTACATTCATTTTAGGTTTGTCACTTGTTTGTGTTTTTTTCGGAGTCGGAGTTTCCGGGGTAGTAGTTGCGATCTTTTTTTTCTTTCTGAATTCAATTATTTCGTTTTTAAAAATCTCCCCGTATCGGTCATATTTAATTTGCCCCATGCCATAGATCTTAAACATGTCGGTTTTGGTTGCCGGTAGCAGTTTTGCCATTTCCTGAAGTGTTTTGTCTGAAAAAATAACATAGGGAGGAACCCGGAGATGATCTGCAAGTTTTTTTCTTCTTGTTCGTAATATTTCAAATAACTCTTCATCATAATCCGTTGATAGCACTTTCTTAACAACCGGCTCGGCATCTTCACGGATGATTCCGGCAATTGAAGAATTTCCTCGCAATACCTGGTAGCCTTCATCGGTTATTTTCAGGCTGCCGTAATCCTGATCGGGTGTTATTAAATTTTTCTGGATTAATTGATGCGAGATGTAAAGCCATTGCTTTTTTGTGTAATCGTTGCCGATTCCGTAAGTCGAAAGTTGATCATGATTCCAGTCGGTAATTTTTTGAGACTTTGAACCCCGTAAAATATCAATAACATGAGCGGCGCCGAATTTTTCGCCGGTACGTTTAACGCATGATAAAAATTTCTGTGCGGGAATAGTTATATCAACCAAATCTCTTCCTTCCGAATTACAATTTTCGCACATACCGCATTTATGTTTTTTATACTTCTCACCAAAATAATTCAACAATGGGATTCTTCTACACTCTGCTGAATCTGCGTAATCTGTCAAAGCCTGTAAATGTTTTAGGGCAATTCGTCGTTCATGCCCCTCCTTCTGGTCGATGAAGTATCTTATTTTCATTGTATCACTGTAACTGAAAAGTAACAAACAGTGTGATCTCAGTCCGTCACGTCCGGCTCTTCCTATTTCCTGATAATACGATTCGATATTTTTCGGCAAATCATAATGGATGACAAAACGAACATTTGGTTTGTTGATTCCCATCCCGAAGGCTATTGTCGCCACGATAATTTGTATATCATCTTTGATGAATAATTCCTGATTGATTTTTCTTTCTTCATCTTCAAGTCCGGCATGATACGGCTTTACTGAAAAACCATGATTTAAAAGTGAGAGATAGAGAGAATCAACCTGCTTGCGTGAAAAGCAATAAATTATACCCGACTGATTCGGATAACGGTGAAGAAATTTTATTGTTTGATTTAGCGCGTCATATTTGGGGGTTACTTCAAGATAAAGGTTTTCGCGGTCAAAACTCGCAACGAATTTTTTGGCGTTTTTTAATTTTAGCGAAGCGCTTATATCATCCTGAACACGCGGTGTTGCCGTTGCAGTGAGCGCGAATGTAACAGCCTCCGGGAAAATATCTCTTAAGGCAACCAGCTTTCGATATTCGGGTCTGAAGTCATGTCCCCACTCTGAAATGCAATGCGCTTCGTCGATGGTGATGCAGTCGATATTAATGTTTTTCAGAAAATTGATAAACCTGTCCAGCATCAAAGTTTCAGGCGCTACGTAAAGTAGTTTGGCTTTTCCCGTTTCAACTTTGAGCATATTGCAGGAATATTCTTCCTGAGATAATGAACTGTTAAGAACGGTGGCTTCAATTCCTAATTCATATAACTGTTCTATCTGATCTTTCATGAGAGAAATCAAGGGTGAAACTACAATTGTCAGTCCGGGAAAGATTAAAGCTGGAATTTGATAACATAAAGATTTACCGCCGCCTGTAGGCATGATTACCAGCGAATCATTTTTATTTAGGACTGATGAAATAATCTCTTCCTGTAGTGGTCTGAAATTATCATACCCAAAAATATTCTTTAGTATTTTTTTCGCCTGTGAAATCAAATCAATACTTTTTTGGATGGGAAATGTTTTCGGTGCATTATTAACAACCAAAAAGTACAAGTTTCAGACACGATACACAATTTCAAAAATAATTATTGCATAAATTTTCTCAGTCCATTTAACAGTGTTGGTTTCCAAACAGTGTAATGATCCTTATCCGGAATAATTTCATGTTCAAATCTCAGTCCCGAATAATTGTGTTCGTGGATTTTACTAATTATCCGGTTATAAGAGTTAAGAAAATATTCCGTTTCGTTTCCTCCGACGGTCAGATAAAGATTTACAGAAAGATTTTCGGTTTGTTGAAAAAGTTTTTCTTCTTCGGCCAATAAATCGGGGCTTTGATTTGTCGGGTTTAAAGCCGGACTTGCACCAATATAATTAATGAATAATGAACCTGAATTTATATGCTGACTGAATGCATATACTAAAAAATGCCCGCCATAAGATGATCCCCATAATGTCCGATTGGATTTATTAACCCGGTATTTATTTTCAACATAATTCATAATTTCATATCTGATGCACATTAAAAGCAGATGAGGATTATTTACTAAATCTCTTACCCTGATTCTGTTGAAGTCATATCCATCAGGATAACCGATACCCACAACAATTGCTTTGTCAATTTCCCGGTTCACTCCCATCTCATGAATAGTAACATGTTCTTCCCGACGCCAGTAACCGTCAGTCATGTAAATTACCGGATAAGTTTTTTGAGGACTATCATCATAGCCAACCGGCAGACTAACATCGATCCTGATACTGTCTCTAATAATTTGCGATGCAAATGTCGTGTCATAAATATTTACCATGGAAAGATTAAATTCCTCCCCGCTAATATTTTCTTCAGGTGAGCAACAAAACAATAAACTGAAAAAAAATATAAAAAAAAGAGTTAAAGAATTTTTCATAACAACCTGATTTTATTTTGACATACGGGTTTCATAAGTCCAGTCATTTTTATTATTAATCCTCAATATCACAGTGCCAACTTCAATGGAAGGTAAATCCTCTGAATATTTCCTGTTGTTTTCTTTGAGAAAAATTTCTGTATTCTTTTTGAAGTCTTCCATGTAGGGGCTTCTTGCATAAATGGCTTCCTGAGACTGTAGAAGAACAATTTTCGGATTCAGAGCTCTTAAGTAATCAACATTCACTGAACCATGAAAATGATGATTTGCATGAAAGACATCAGCTTCGACTTCAGCCGGAAAACGTTTCATAATTTTTTCCTGATTCATTCCGTAAGTATCTCCGCCATGAACATAAACAAAACCATTATATTCCATTCTGAACGAGAGAGAACGGGTATTCTCTTCTTCTCCGTCTTCCCAACTATTGAGGATTTTAAAATTTACACTTCCGATTGAAAACTCTTTCCCGGTGGAAAAACTTTTGTAGTCGTAAAAATTTCTAACGCTGAAGAGCGATTTTATCTTTTCACCTTTATCTCCGCTGTCATGATCTTCATGATAATGAGTGATTATGAAATGATCGATCTCGCTGATGTTTTCTTTTTTCAACAAAGGAATAATGATGCTGTCTCTGACCCATGCTTTACCACAATCAACAAGCATTATTTCATTGTTTGGTAATTTAATAACTACCGAAGCGCCATGATCTACGAAAGGAGCTATAATTTGTAAATCCGATTTTTGCGGTTCATCGAAAACATGCAGTTGAAAGACTTTTACTTCGCCTGAACTGAAATAAATGTATATGTTATACGAATCAGGTGTGATATAGGAAAAATTTTCATGATCCAGACTAATTAGAAATGCACTTTCTTGAAAAAGAAAAATTGAAGTATGATACATGAGTTTTATATCGGATAATTTTATAGAGTCAATTCGCGTTCCATAAGAATTTATTTTCAGGAATAAATCTTCCGGAGTGTCTTTGTAAAAATTATTCATGGATGGTTTAACAGTGGGTGAGAGGCTTGTTTTCATTAAAGTGAGATCATCTATATCAATTGTACCCCATTCTTCTTTCAGTGAAATGGTAACAATACCTGATCGCAAGAACGAGTTAGTAAAAAAAGTATTCCACTCTTTTGAATAACCGAAACCTATCGATCGTGAAAAATTTTCGGTAGTTAAAGTGGCTACTTTTTCGCCATCGGGTGAGCGATATCTGAAAAGGAGAGAGTACCATCCTTCCTCGGGTATTTCGAAGCTCCAGGAAATTCGTCCGCCTTCCTCCAGAGTGATGTAATCCAAATCACAAGTTGTGCTGTCAAATTTTTCAGAGCAGTTTTCAAAATCTACCGAGATATTATAGATCGAATCCTGCTTAAGGAAGTTCTGTGGAAAAATATTTTGTGTGAGAAGAAAGAGAATTATTGTGCTAAGTATTACTGGCTTCATTGGTATCCCCTTGGTTTATTTGAATACCTGAACAGACTAACCATAATCATTGATAAAGAATTGCGGTCATAAAACAGCGAAATTTCCATAAATAACGCAAGAAATATTTTCACCGGGTAATTTAGATGCAATGCATACTTCAGTTCAGCAGTCCGAAATCCGAAAGAGATTTTTTTACAACAGGACAAAATTGTATTGTAATTAATTTTATGTTGAAGACGGAATATTCTCTTTAGAATAGAAATAAGCAGCCGAAAGAAAAGAAAACAACCTGGTGAATTTGCTAAGGGGAAAAATAACACATGTTATCCTTCATTAGTTAATTTAGGATTAAAACTAAAAGAATTTGTTGTTTTTTTAAAATATTTTCTTAAAATTCAACTCGGTATCTGCAAAAGCTTTTTTACTTTGGGCGAAGAAAAAGGGTAATTTGAGTTAACTCACTTAATTAACTTAATCATATAATCGGAGGGATCAATGAAAAAACTCCTTAGTTTCATGGCAATGCTTGCGGTAATGTTTTTAGTTTTGAATTGTGGCGGGTCAGCTCCTGCTGAAAGTACAGATGATTGGTCGGAAGTTAGCGATCCATTAAAACCATTACTCGATCAGGCAAATGAAATTTCAGCTAAAGGCGGAGTTGCAGCTGTCGGACAGGGACAATCATCAAGACAGGATTTGGCCAGAGAAAAAGCTCGCACCAGAGCTGACGCTTTAATTGCCGAACAGTTCAACACAAAAGTACAGAGAATGAAAAAAGATTTTCAGGAAGAAGTAGGACAAGGTGATGAAGCCGAAGTTAATGAACTTTTTTCCGTAGTAACCAAAACTCTTACAAGTCAAATTCTTGTCGGCGCAGTTGAGAAAGATTACAAGGTACTGAAAAAAGGTAATGAATATCTTTACGGTGTATTAAAGGTTATCACTCCCGAATCGGCTAGTATGTCAATTCTGGATGAAATGCAGAAAAAGAAACCACAGTTATATCAGAGATATCGCGCTTCAAAAGCTTTTGAAGAAATGAAAGAAGAAATGGATAAGTACGAGCAGGATTTAGGTAATTAATATCCTTCAATTTTAGGGGGAGTGAATCACTCTCCCTCTTTTAACTGGTTCCCTTTACCGATGAATAAAAAAAATTATATGAGAAAATTTTATTTTGTACTCATCATGATATTTCCGGCATTAGTTATTTTCCCGCAGACTGATAGCAGAGAATACCCCATGTGGTTTTTACATCCTGCGGATAATCAGAACGTGTATTGCGGGTATGGTTACAACAGATATTCGGCACTGGAAGATGTTGTGAGTATGACTAGTTTATTCAATGAGTGCATTGTTAACGGCACTTTGAATATGTACACGGATGAAACTTCGGATGAAATGTATAAAGACAGCGATTATTATTACTATTTTGATCCTGATAATAAAGTTGTTGATGAGGATAAATTATTCCCCATTGACAAGTTTTTTATAAATCTTGTTCATAACCAGTATATTCAGGCGTTTGCCGAAGACTCAAATTATGTTTTGACTCAGAACGGTGATTCTGAACATACTGATCCTGAATGGATTAAATCATCATTTTTTATTGAAGACGATTATTTTTACGGTGTGGGACAGTTTACTTCAATCGGTAATAAAATTGACGCCTGGAAAACTGCGGAAGA
>CAZEXO010000155.1:5094-9255 GCA_964516545.1 uncultured Melioribacteraceae bacterium | reverse complement strand
AAAATATTTTTAACTTCGATTTCGATGGTGTTAATTTATTTTACAGTCGTCGTATCGGCCACACACCCGGCTATAAACCGGATCTAGAGGATGATGAGTATATTGATTTCCCCGATAACACGACTATTCTAAGTGCTGTAAAATTCAGTGGAAAAACTGCCGATGGATTAGCAGTAGGTGTTTTGCAAAGTCTTACTGCCAAGGAAAAAAGTAAGTTTAACTCCAGTGGGAATGAAAGTGAAATAAGTGTTGAACCTCTTACTAATTATGCAATTGTTCGTGTACAACAGGATTTTGAAGAAGGCAACACAGTACTGGGTGGAATACTTACATCTACAAATCGATTTATTAACGATCCGGATCTTGAATTCATGAATCGGAATGCATTTACCGGCGGGCTTGATTTTCTTCATCATTGGAACGATAAAGAATTTTATGTTGAAGCAAAAGTTGTAGGAAGTATGATTTCGGGAACATCTGAGGCAATTCGTAATCTTCAAAAATCTTCTGCACGATATTACCAACGACCGGATGCTGATTATCTTGACTTTGACAGCACTCGGACAAATCTCTCGGGTGTTGGCGGAAAAGTTATTGTCGGTAAAAAAAGTAAAGGAAATTGGCGGTATTCAACGGAAATTAATTGGCGTTCACCGGGACTTGATCTGAACGATTTAGGTTATATGCCTACTTCGGATATTATCAAACAGGCAAATTCTGTTTCTTATTCGATCACTCAACCGGAATCAATTTTCAGAACTTACAACGTGAGTCTGACGGAATATAATAATTGGGACTTTGGGATGAATTATTTGGGATCAGGCGGAAGTCTCAGTTTGTATCTCGAATTTCTCAACAAATGGTCAGTGTCGACTTCGCTCAATTATTCATCCGAGGCAATTGACAATAAATTTTTAAGAGGCGGAAATTCTATTCTTCTTCCTTCACTGTTGTCAGCAAATGTCTACATGAAAACAGATCCGTCTGAAAAAATCTTTTTCGATCTCACGACAAATTTATCGCTCACAAACGAAAAGTTTTGTCGTTATTACTCCGTGCAGCCGGGTTTATCGATTATGCCGTCAAATATTCTTAAATTTTCTTTAAGTCTGCTTTATTCATCACATGACGACAAACTCATGTATATCGATAAAAAAACTGTTAACAATGAAGATAAACATATCCTCGCTTCAATTCTTCAGCATACATTAAACGCAACAATCAGGATTGATTATAACATTACACCTGAGTTTTCAATTCAGTATTACGGAAGTCCTTTCGCCTCCTCAGGGAAATATTATGATTTTAAAACGCCTAATAATCACCATGCTGAAAATTATGACGACAGATTCCTCAGGATGAATACGATTCTGGATGGAGAAAATTATAATGTATCCGAAAACAATAATGGTCAAATTGATTATTCATTCGAGAATCCGGACTTCAATTTCTCAGAGTTTCGGTCAAATTTTGTTGTCAGGTGGGAGTATCGTCCGGGATCTCAAATATATTTTGTATGGTCTCATGAACGATCTTCATACGAAAAGCCGGGAGTTCGAACAGTAAACGGTGCAATGAGTCAGTTAAAAGATATTTTCCCAACCAATATTTTCCTGGTTAAGTTTAATTATTGGTTCTCCATATAACGTTCCGGCAAGAATTCTTTTAAGAATTTTGTGATAAATATTTTTCATGAGAACTGCATTTCTTCATTTCATCCGAAAAGGGAAATCTGATATGCAGTTTTCTGTTTATTGCTTTTCTGAGTACTATGTTATCAAAATAATAAAAGATAATTTGATTGATAAAAAACCGCTGATATTTTTTTTCTGAATTCCTTTCTATTAACTTTTTTTCAAGGCAAAATGATATTAATATTATGGCATGATTTCTGTTTTTGGTTAGTTTTCCGTTAATAGAAAAAAGGTAAGACAGATGAATAAAAAGATTACTCTGATTACATCGCTTCTGATTTTAATAAATATAAGTCATGCCCAAAACCGGATTTCGTTTAATGAAAGGAATCTTTTCTTAAACGGAACGAACGTTGCATGGACAAGATTCGATCAGGAATTATCAAACCCTGATCTTACATTATTCCGGCAAATATGTTCTGAAATTCACACGAGCGGAGGTAACTCTCTCAGATTATGGCTGCATACCACGGGCGAAAATTCCCCGCAATTTAGTTCTGAAGGAATAGTGACTGGTCCCGGCGGAAGTGCGATTTCGAAATTACAACAACTGCTGAACATAGCCTGGGAAAATGAAATTGGTCTCATGCTGTGTTTATGGTCGCATGATATGTTTGATACAAGTCGTCCTACTTACCTTCTTGACAGAAATGAAAAACTGCTCTCGGATACAGCGGCAATCTCAGCTTACATAAATAATGCCTTGATTCCTTTAGTTGAAGCAGCAGAAGGACATCCGGCGCTGCTCGCGTGGGAAATATTTAACGAACCGGAGGGTTTTTCCAGTGAGTTTGGATGGGGAAACAGGCGCAAAGTACCGATGTCATCTATTCAAAGATTTGTTAATCGTTGTGCCGGCGCAATTCACAGAGCGGATCCGACAGCGCTTGTTACAAACGGCACCTGGAAAATGATTGCGCAGTCAGATACCAGAACTCTTGCTAAAACTTCTCCCGAAACCATGCTTGAGGGAATGACAGAAGAAAACAAAAAAAGTCTTGAGAAATTTTATCTTCAGAGGTATGGCGTTAATATGACCGCTGAAGAAATTATTTATAAAAATAATGATCCGAACGCGAACAATTATCATTATTACCGCGATGACAGATTAATTGCGGCAGGCGGTGATTCTAACGGAGTTCTGAATTTTTATACTGTTCACTACTACAGCGATTTCGGAACCGCCTTATCGCCGTTTCATAATAATTATGAATACTGGGGATTGGATAAACCTCTGGTCATAGGCGAATTTTTTATGGAAACCGCAAACAACATTGCCTGGGAAGACAAATATGAATTATTATATTCAACCGGTTATGCAGGAGCTTTATCGTGGCATTGGTGGGGTGACACTCGCGATAATGATAACGCAAAAAACCGCAATCATGAACGAACTACCACATCTCTAAAAAACATGTATACAAAATATCACGAAAATATTGTTGTTGTTCCAAAAGCTGGAACAATTTATTCATTTGCGTCGAACAAAACTGTTGCTGAAATGGGAGATACCATTACGCTTACGTGGGATACCGAGATCGGATCAAGTCCGACAATCAATGGTGGATCCGTTGGCGATAAAGGGAGTAAAAATTTTATTGCCTCATCAGCTATGACATACACTCTGGCAACTCAGGGAATTGTTCCATCCGAACAATCAATCTCTGTGGATTACATTCCTTCTGGTGAAATTATTTTGTTCATGGTAAAACCATCTCAACTTGTTTTAGGCGATACGGTAAGAGTTATCTGGCAGGCATCAAAAGGTTCTGAAGTATGGATTAACGAGGAGATTGTCGGAATTACAGACACCCTTTTCGCTGTTCCTGATGAGAATAATAAAACTTTTTCGATTGCGACCCTTGGCGACGAGACTTATTACAGAGAGATAACCGTGCAATTTTTAACACCCGATAAAGTGAACAGAGCGCTTCAAGGCGATGTTACTGTTTCTTCATCGGACGATAATATTATGAATAATTTCGGTTACAACATAAATGATGGCAACCGTTTTACTCAATGGATTAGTTCAGTTGGAAGCGGTAATCAGATTGCTGAAATTGATTTAAGAAAAAATTATGGCATGAAAAACATTAAAATCAACTGGGGCGATAATCATCCTAAATCATATTTATTGTATCGTTCGATTGATAAAAAAAACTGGCAAGTTGTAAAACTTAATTTGTCAGTTTCTCCGGGTTCGGATTCCTTATTTGTAAACGGGGGAATAGGAAGATATTTATTCATGACGATGACACCGCAGAATGAAACTACACCCGTATCTATTGCTGAAATTGAAGTCTATATCGATCCGGCAGTATCAGATATTTCTTCAGAAACAATTCCTGAAAATTATGAACTGGCTCAGAACTATCCGAATCCTTTTAATCCCTCTACGAAAATAAGATTTAGAATTCCAGAAACAGGATTTGTTCAGTTAAAGGTTTATGACATTCTAGGAAGGGAG